>CALDQK010001284.1 GCA_937911525.1 uncultured bacterium | reverse complement strand
CAGCAGGCTCTTGCCTTCGCGACGGGAGGCCAGCCAGCTCCGACACTGGGCCACGACTCGGTCGTGCAAGGCCGCCGTCGTCGGATCCTGGAGTGCGCGCTTGGGGAGGACTCGCAGCGCGTGGAGCCGGTGACGGAGGCCGACGTCCTGGGCGACCGGGAGCGTGTCGAAGCGCTCCAGCGCCCGGAGCGGGGCCTCCTCGGCGCCGGGCACGTCGTCGAGGCAAGGGCGCTCGCCGCGCTCGCTCAGGAAGCGCTGCCAATAGAGGTAGAGGTAGGCCTCTCGCAGGCGGAGCTGCGGGCGGCTGGCGGCGGGGAGGGAGGCTCGCGCCAGCGCGGCCTGGCGCAGGCCGTAGCGCAGCCAGCACTCCGCGCGGACCACCACCACTCCCCGGCCCTTCCCTTCGCTGAAGAAGTTCAGCCGCTCGAGCGCGAGCTCGAGCGGGAGCAAGCAGACCGCGAGCCGATCCGGGAAGCAGCGCTGCAGGCGCGCGCCCAGGAGCAGCTGGCGGGGGCGCTCGCCGAGCTGGCGGATCGAGCGCACGACCTCCCCCAGGGGGTCCTCCTTGCCGAGGGCTGCGAGGAGCTTCACCGCGCGGCGGAGATCGAGGGTCGAGCAGTCTCGCCGGAGGGCTTCGTGCACCAGGGAGAGGGCTCCCTCGCGATCTCCTGGGCGGCCTCGCGCGAGGAGGCGCTCGGCGTGCAGGAGCTGAGCTGGGGGGAGCGGTGGCAGGCGGAGCTGGCGGCCGAGCGCCTCGAGCTCGCCCTCGCCGCGGAGCAGGAGCAGGCAGGTCGCGAGGAGCGGGCGCTCACGCGCCTCCGGTCGGACTCGCTCCAGCGCGCGGGCCAGGGCCTCGGGATCCCGCTGCTCGACCCGGATCCAGGCCTCGCTCAGCGCCAACGAGGTAGCCTCGGGGGTCCCTGGCGACACGCGCGCCTGGGCCTGCTCCAAGGCAGCGAGGGCCTCCTGGATCTCTGCGAGCTGGAGGTGTTCGAGGGCGCGGGCCGAGCAGGAGAGGGGGGTGGGATCCAGCGCGAAGGAGCGCTCGAGGTGTTCGATCGCCTCGCGCGGCTGGCCGCTCAGGGCGAGGGCGCGGCCGAAGCGCAGCTGGTCGGCTGCGATCGACTGAGGAGGCCAGGAGGGGAGCTCCAAGCTGAACAGGCGCGAGTAGAAGGGCGCCGCGAGGACGAGGGTCTTGGGGGTGTCCAGGCTGTGAGCCATGGCGCGCAGGGCGCGCGCGGAGCGCGGAGCCCGGCGGACCCAGGCCAGGGCGACCTCGTGGTGGAGCGCGGCGAGCCCGGCGTGCTCCTTCCAAGCCGGCAGACGCTCGGCCAAGAGCTCCTGGAGCCCGCGCAGCTGCTGAGAGAGCTCCAGCGCGGACAGGCAGCGGCGGATCTCGGTGGCTGCGCTCTCTTCCTTGAGCCCGCGCTTCGCCACGAGGTTGGCGGCGAAGGTGGCGCGCAAGGTCAGGGCGGCCGCGCGGGCCGGACCCCCGAGCTGAGCCTGCGCTTCTGCGAGCTCGTATCCGTTCCAGAGCTGGTTGACGTCGAGGCGGCTCGGGGGGAGCGCAGCCAGGGAGCGCAGGATCGCCGCGCGCTCCTCGGGGGTCGCCTCCGCGCAGAGTCGCCGCAGGCCAGCGGGCGAGCTGCCCAGGAGCCGGGCTGCGCGGGCGGCGGGAGTCCCGGAGGCGAAGGCGGGCGAGGGAGGCGGCTCGCTCAGCGTGGGCTCGCTGGGCGCGGGTGAGGGCGCGGGCTCGCTGGGCGCGGGGACGAGCGCGAGGGTCGGGCTGGGGGTGGGCTCGCGCCTCGGGCGATCCCTGAGCTGGCTCCAGGCCCCCAGCGCGAGGGCCGCGAGCGCCAGCGCTCCGGCGAGGAGGAACCTGCTCCACCCCGGGCGGACCGCCTCGGGGGAGGCCTGGCGGAGCGCGCGGGCCAGCGCCTCGCCGTCGGGGTAGCGCTCGGCGGGGTCCTTGGCGAGGCAGCGCAGGCAGACCTGCTCGAGGTCCCTGGGGACGGGCTTGGGCGCCAGCGCGCTGGGGGCCTGGGGCGGCTCCTCGAGCACGCGGCGGAGGGTGTCGATCAGGGTCGCGCCGCGGCAGGGGGGCTGACCAGTCAGGAGGGCGTAGAGCAGGGCGCCCAGGCCGTAGACGTCGGTGGCGGGGCTGCTGGGCTCGCCGGAGCCGCACTGCTCGGGGGCGAGGTAGCCGGGCGAGCCGAGGACCTCGCCGGTCTGGGTCAGGCGCTGGCTGCGGTCGAGGCGCGTGGCGAGGCCGAAGTCGGTCAGGAGGGGGGCGCCGTCGAGGGCGCGGACGAGCACGTTGGCGGGCTTGACGTCGCGGTGCAGGACGCCGCGCTGGTGGGCGTAGCCCAGCGCGTCGGCGAGGGAGGCCACCAGCTCGCGGGCCTCCCAGGCGTCGAGGGGGCCGTCCTGGGCGAGGCGGGCGGCGAGGTCGCTGCCCCCGACGAGCTCCATGGCGAGCCAGGGGCGGCCGAGCTCGTCGCGGCCGGCGTCGAGGATCGAGACGAGGTGGGGGTGCTTGAGCTGGGCGAGGGTGTGGCCCTCCAGAGCGAAGCGCTCGAGGAGGTCGGGCTCGCAGTCCTCGACGTCGAGGATCAGCTTGAGGGCGACCTCGTGCCCGAGGCGCTCGTGGCGCGCCCGATAGACCACGCCCATCCCGCCCCGGCCGAGCTCGGCCAGGGGCAGGTAGGGACCGATCGCGCGTCTCGCCTCACCCACCAGGTGAGCATGCCACAGGTCACGGCACTAGTTGCTGGTGCCCATGCCGGTGCCCGTGCCCGTGCCCGAATCAGACGGTGCCGAGGAGCTGTCGCAGTCAGCGAAACTCGAAAACTGGAGAGCGCGGTGATTGCTCACGAACCTGACTTCTTCGAGTTTTCCAGTCTTCCCCGTTCGAATCAGCTAGTCAGGAGGGAGCTGTCGCAGAGTGCGACAGCTCCTCCCCCTTTGGATAGAACCGCCAAGAGCGCCAAGAACGCCAAGATTCGCCATTCCTTGGCGTTCTTGGCGTTCTTGGCGGTTATCTCCAGAATGCGAAGCTACTAGTTGGTGGGCGGCGCGTAGCTGGTCAGCTTGATCCCTTCGACCGCGGCGAGGTATTCGTCGATGCTCGGGGTCCGGCCGAGGATCGTCGAGAGCACGACCACCGGCGTCGAGGCCAGGAGGGACTCGCCCTTCTTCTCCTCGCTGTCGGCGACCACGCGGCCCTGGAAGAGGCGGGTCGAGGTCGCCATGACCGTGTCGCCCTTCTCGGCCTTCTCCTGGTTGCCCATGCAGAGATTGCAGCCCGGGCGCTCGAGATACATCGTGTTCTCGTAGGACGTGCGCGCGCTGGTCTTGGGGTTGGCGTCGTCGAACTCGAAGCCCGAGTGCTTCTGCAGGACCTCCCAGTCCCCTTCGCGCTTGAGCTCGTCCACGATGTTGTAGGTCGGGGGCGCGACCACCAGCGGGGCCTTGAACTCGACCGACCCCTGCTGCCGCTCGATGTTGCGGAGCATCTGGGAAATGATCTTCATGTCGCCCTTGTGGACCATGCAGGAGCCGACGAAGCCCAGGTCGACCCGCTTCTGGCCGCCGTAGTGGGAGATCGGGCGGATCGTGTCGTGGGTGTAGCGCTTGGACACGTCGTCGTTGTCGACGTCGGGGTCCGCGATCATGGGCTCGTTGATCTGGTCGAGGTCGACCACGAACTCACCCGCGTACTTGGCGTTGGCGTCGGGGCTCAGGGGCGGCTTGGCGCCCGAGCGGATCTCCTCGATCCGCTGCTCGGCCTTGGCGATCAAGCCCGCGAGGACCTGCTTCTCGTTGTCCATGCCGCGCTCGATCATGATCTGGATCCGCGACTTGGCGATCTCGAGCGACTCGATCAGGGTCTCGGGCTGCGAGATGCAGATCGAGGCCTTGGCCTTCATCTCGGCGGTCCAGTCGGTGAACGTGAAGGCCTGGTCCGAGAGCAGGGTCCCAATGTGGACCTCGATGATCTTGCCCTGGAAGATGTTCTCGCCCGCGAACTCCTTGAGCATCTGCGCCTGGGTGGCGTGGACCACGTCGCGGAAGTCCATGTGGTCCTTGAGGGTTCCCTTGAAGGTCACCTTGACCGACTGCGGGATCGGCATCGTCGCCTCGCCGGTGGCGAGGGCCAGGGCCACGGTCCCCGAGTCGGCGCCGAAGGCGACGCCCTTCGACATGCGCGTGTGCGAGTCGCCGCCAATGATCACGGCCCAGTCGTCGACGGTCAGGTCGTTGAGGACCTTGTGGATCACGTCGGTCATGGCCAGGTAGACGCCCTTGGGATCACGGGCCGTGATCAGGCCGAAGGCGTTCATGAAGTTCATCAGCTTGGGGATGTTCTGCTCGGCCTTGCGGTCCCAGACCGAGGCCGTGTGGCAGCCCGACTGGTAGCCGGCGTCGACCGTGGGGGAGATCACGGTCGCGGCCATCATCTCCAGCTCCTGGGAGGTCATCAGGCCGGTCGTGTCCTGGGAGCCGACGATGTTGACCTTGACGCGCACGTCCGAGCCGGCGTGGAGCACCTTGCCCGGGGTCACGCCGACCGCGTTCTGGTTGAAGATCTTCTCGACGGCGGTCAGGCCCTGGCCCTCGTGGGAGATCTCCCGCGAGGCGGCGTAGACCGCGGGCGCCTCGACGCCCAGGATCTCGGCCGCGGTGGTCTGGAGCTTCTTGCCGAACACGACCGCATACGAGCCGCCAGCGCGAATGAACTCCAGCTTCTGGGGAGTCAGCGCCGAGGAGATGTCCATTAGCTCCTTGGAGCCGGTCTCGTCGTAGAGCTTCTTGGTCTTGGTGTTGATCGTCAGGACGGTGCCCGTGTCGACCGAGTAGACCTGCTCGAGGACCGGCTCCCCGTCCTCGTCCATGACGGGCTCGCCATTGGCGTCGAGGGACTTGGTCCAGTTCTTGAGGTCGAGCCCGATCCCGCCGGTGACGCCGACGGTGGTCAGGAAGATCGGCGAGATCCCGTTCGTGCCGCCCACGATCGGGGCGATGTTGATGAAGGGCACGTAGGGGCTGGCCTGGACGCCGGTCCACAGGGCGACGTTGTTCACGCCGGACATGCGCGAGGAGCCCACGCCCATGGTCCCCTTCTCGGCGACGAGCATCACGCGCTTGTCGGGGTGCTTCGCCTTGAGGTCCAGCAGGAGCTGCTGCTTGTCCTTGTCGAACTCGAACAGGCACTGGCCGTGCAGCTCGCGGTCCGAGCGGGAGTGCGCCTCGCCGCCGGGCGAGAGGTGGTCGGTCGAGACGTCGCCGATCGCCGTGACCAGGGTCACGACCTGGATCGTCTCGTCGACCGGGGGCAGCTTGGTGAAGAACTCGGCCTGGACGTAGCTCTCGAGGACCTCGGTCGCGAGGGCGTGGCCAGCCTGGTGGGCGGCCCGCAGCCGGTCGGTGTCGGCCTCGTAGAGGAAGACCTGGGTCTTGAGCACGTCGGCGGCCTTGCGGGCCACAGCGGCGTCCTCGCCGAGCAGGAGGTTGAGCAGGACCTCGACCGAGGGGCCGCCCTTCATGTGCGAGAGCAGCTCGAAGGCGAAGTCGGGGCTGATCTCCGGCACGACCCGCTCGCCGAGGGCGATCGCCTCGAGGAAGCGGGCCTTCACGCCCGCGGCGCTCGTGGTGCCCGGGAGGGTGTTGTAGATCAGGAAGTTGAGCGAGCCCTCGCGGTGCTCGTGCTCGGGGTCCTCGATCTGGGAGATCAGGACCTCGACGAACTCGGCGTCCTCGATCGGCTGGGGGTGCAGCCCCTGCTGCTTGCGCGCTTCGATCTGGGCAAGGTAGTCGGCGTAGACGCTCACGGTCGTCTCCTCAGCTAGGGCGCGCGGCGCGAACTCGGACGCGGCGCGGCTCAGGGCGGTTCTCGAGAAGCGGAGACTCTAGCGCGAGCGCTCAAACAAAGGCAGCGCCAGGGGAGCGTTGGCGGCGGGGGGGCTAGTCACCGGTGCCTGCGGGCGGCGCTTGGCCTTGCGGAGACTCGCGGCGCCTCGTTGGATTGGGCCCGTGCCAGACCAGGACCGTCGACTGCTCGAGGACCCCGTCGCCCCCACCCTGAGGCGGCTGGCCTGGCCCATGCTGCTGGGGATCGCCGCGATCGTGGTGTTCAACGTGGTCGACACCTTCTGGGTCGGCCGGCTGGGGCCCGAGGCCCTGGCGGCCATGAGCTTCACCTTCCCCGTGGTCATGGTCGTCACGAGCCTGGCCATGGGGATCAGCGTCGGCGCGACCGCCGTGATCGCGCGCGCGATCGGGGAGTCCGAGCAGGAGGCCGTGCGCCGGCTGACGAGCGCGGCCCTGCTGCTCGCGCTCCTGGTGGTCGGTGTGGTGGCCGCGGTGGGGCTCGTGACCCTGGGGCCGCTCTTCCGGGCCCTCGGCGCGAGCGAAGAGCTGCTCCCGCTGGTGGCCGCCTACATGGTGCCCTGGTACCTGGGCGTGGGGTTGCTGGTCGTGCCCATGGTCGGCAACGGCGCGATCCGGGCCACGGGCGACACCCGGACCCCCAGCCTGGTGATGGTCGTGGCGGGGCTGACCAACGCGGTGCTCGACCCGCTGCTGATCTTTGGGATCGGGCCCTTCCCGGCGCTCGGGCTGCAGGGCGCCGCGCTGGCCACGGTCGGGAGCTACTCGCTCGCGTTGATCGCGGCGCTCTATCTGCTCGGGCGCCGGCTGCGCCTGCTCTGCCGACCCACGCTCGCCAGCCTGCCGGCCTCCTGGCGGCGGATCCTGCGGATCGGGTTGCCGGCCGCCGCGACCTTCCTGATCGGACCGGTGGCGATCGGGCTCCTGACGCGCCTGGTCTCGGGCCACGGAGACGAGGCCGTGGCGGGCTTCGGGGTCGGGACCCGGATCGAGAGCCTGGCCCTGATCCCCATTGGCGCCCTCTCGACCGCCGTCACGCCCTTCATTGCGCAGAACCTGGGCGCCAACAACTGCGAGCGGATCCGCGCCGCCGTGCGGGCCTGCGCCTGGACGGCCCTGGTGGTCGGGCTCGGGGCCGCGCTGGTCCTGGCGATCCTGGCCCGGCCCCTGGGGCGGCTCTTCAACTCCGATCCGGTCGTGATCGCGGCCGCCGCGAGCTACCTGTGGGCGGTCCCGCTCAGCT
The DNA here is from genome assembly GCA_937911525.1 of uncultured bacterium. Lineage (GTDB taxonomy): Bacteria > Planctomycetota > J058 > J058 > J058 > NORP233. The sequence goes on along the minus strand of CALDQK010001284.1, from coordinate 9,749 downwards.
TCCCCGGCCTCGCCCTGGCGCAGCTCATGGGCAGCTGCTTCAACGCGCTGGACCGACCCCTCAGGGCGACCTTCCTGGTGGCCGTCCGGCTGGTCGGCTTGGCGGTGCCGCTCGCGGCGCTCGGCTCGGCGCTCTTCGGGCTGATCGGCCTCTTCGGCGGGATCGCGGCGGCCAACCTGGCCGTGGGCGGCCTGGCGCTGTGGCTCGTGCGCCGCCAGCTGAGCGAGGTCGAGCAGCGAGCGCCCCGGCCGGCGCCCGCGGTCGCCCCCGCCTAAGTCCTGCGGGGGCGTCCCCAGGAAAATCCTCAAGATCGGAGCGCTGTCTGGCCGAAGGACGAGGTGGAGGCTCTCTCACCATGGACGGCAAGGACACCACCGCCAACATCGCTCGCCCGAACCGGCTCCCCCGGTCGCTCCCCGCGCCGGAGGCGGCCCGCGCGGCGGAAGCCCGCGCGGAGGAAGCCCGCGCCGAGGCCGAGCTGGAGCGGAGTCACCCCCTCGCGGCGGCGCCGGAGCGCCTGGCGCGCCGCACGATCGAGAGCCACGAGCTCGAGGAGCTCGAGCGCCTGGTGCTCGACGCCCTGGCCGCGGACCCCGGCCTGCGCACGCGCAGCACGATCTCGGGCCCCCAAATGCGCCTCCAGCGCCGGCGCGGGCGCCGCCCGGAGCTCTGATTCTCGGAGGGCTCCGCCGGGCAGCGCGCCCGAGCCCGAGAACGACGAGAGCAGGAGCTGTCGCTGACTGCGGCAGCTCCCTCGCGTTCCAGGGTTGGAACGGAGAAAACTGGAAAACTAGAAAGCGCGGTGACTGCCGGGCGGAGTTGCCTTCTTCTAGTTTTCTAGTTTTCCCCGTTCATAACTCGATTTGGAGGGAGCTGCCGCTGACTGTGACCGCTCCTCCTTTCCTCGCACTCCGGGCACGGGGCACGGGCACGACTGGGAGTTTGCGGTCTGTAGTAGCGCTAACGCTCGCCGCCTAGCGCTCTTCCTTGGCCAGGTTTTCCAGGTCGCGCTGGCGGTGGTTGCGGAACTCCTCCCAGCGCGGGCTGTGGCGCTGGAGCAGCGATCGCTCGGCTAGCCGCAGGCTGGCGCGCAGGTGCGGGACCCGCTGGGCCGGCGCGGCTCGCGCGGCGAGCTTGTGGAGGTTGGCGGCCCGGAGCAGGAGGCCGTGCTGCTCGGGGAAGCGCTCGAGGCCCGCCTCGACGACGGCGATCCCCTTCTCCAAGGCCGCTCGGCGCTCGCGGCTGGCGCTGGGGGGCCAGGTCTCGGCGACCCGCTCGTGGAGCATCGAGAGCTGGTAGTAGCCCTCTACGCACACCAGCTCCTCGAGGAAGGTCTCCAGCTCGAGTCGCCAGGCCGCCAGACGCGCGCGCGCGTCTCGGCGGCGGGACTCGTCGTCGTCGAAGGGGGTCGGGCTGCCGAGCTCGATCCCCCAGCGGAAGCGCGCCACCTGGCTCAGCTCCAGCGCGAGCTGAGGCGCGCTGCGCTCGCCGCGGCTGGCGGCGAAGAGCTCGCGGTAGCGTGCCAAGGCCTCGACCAGCGACCCTTGGCGCACCAGCTCGCGGGCTGCGCGCCAGGCTGAGGAGCGCGCGGAGTCGGGGCGGAGGGCCTCCAGCAGCGCCAGCCAGGCTCTGGGCTTCTCGCTCGGCGCGGCCCTGCGATAGCCCTCGGCGAGGGGGCCGATCCCCGGCTCGCCCAGGCGGGTCAGCGCGTGGGGGTGACCCCGGAGCGCCGCCTCCTCGAGGAGGTAGTGACCGACGGGGTTCTTGCCCGAGGAGACCATGACCAGGATCTGGCCCAGGTAGGGGATCGGCTCCCAGTGCTGCCGCGTGAGGTGGTCGCAGAGCACCAGCCACAGGTTGGGCGCGGTGATTCCCCGGCGCAGGTCGCAGAAGGCCCGCCAGAGCACCTCGTGCTCGGCGGGGGTCAGGGCTCGCCCGCTGAGCAGGAGGCGGGTTCGCTCCTCCTCGCGGCCCTTGGCCAGGCTGGCTCGGGCGCGCTCGACCTCGCCCTCGTAGGCGGCCGCGTCGCCCTGGGTGCGGGCGAAGGCGACCACGTTGGCGGGGAGGTCCAGGTAGGGGGCCGGACGCGCGGGGGTCTGGTGAGGGGCCGCCGAAGCGCTGGGCTGGGGGCTCGGGGCGAGGGTCGGAGCCGCCGCGAGAGAGGGCGCCGGGCGGGCGCGCGCGGCCCGCGCCTTCAGGGCGCCGGCGAGGGCCAGGCCGCCCGCCAGGAGGAGCAGCAGCGCGAGCGAGAGGGGCAGCGCCAGCGAGCGCGCCTCGTGCTCTGCGCCCTGGTCCAAGGCCTCGGCGAAGGCAGCCGCGCTGGGGCGCTGGCGGGGGTCCTTGGCCAGCGCGCGCAGGCAGAGTCGGTCCAGCCAGGGCGGGACCTCTGCCAGCTGCTCGCGCAGCGGCGCTGGCTCCTGGTGGCTGATCGCGTCGAGGGTGGCCAGCACGCTCCCCTGAGCCTCGATCGGGGGGCGTCCGCTCAGGCACTCGTAGACGAGGGCGGCCAGCGAGTAGACGTCGCTCGCGGCCTCGGCGGCCCCGTGCGCGACCTCGGGCGCCATGTAGACCGGCGTGCCGGTCACGTCCGCGGTGCGGGTCAGGCGGGTCGCGTCGTCCAGGCGCGCCACGCCGAAGTCCGCCAGCAGGGGGGTCCCGCGCTCGTCGAAGAGCACGTTGTCCGGCTTGAGGTCGCGATGCACGATCCCCGCCGCGTGGACGTGCGCCAGGGCGTCGGCGAGCTGACGCGCCAGCTCGCGCGCGTCCTCGGGCGGGAGGACGCCGCGCTTGAGCCGATCGGCCAGGCTCCCGCCGGCCGCCAGCTGGAGCACGAGGTAGGGGTCCCCCGCGTGGACGCCGGCCGCGTGGACCTCGAGCACGTTGGGGTGACCCTCGAGGCGGGCCATGGCCTGGCCCTCGCGCAGCAAGCGCTCTTGCTCGAGCTCGCTCGAGCCGCTCGCCAAGCGCTTGAGCGCGCGCACGGCGCCCGTGGGGAGGTGGGTCGCCCGGTAGACCTGGGCCATGCCGCCGGCGCCGAGGGGCGCCTCGAGGCGATAGTCGCCGACCTGCGCGCCGGGCGCCCAGCCAGGCTGGCCTGTGGAGGGAACGACCAAGCCGGACTACCGCCGCAGGTGGAGGCCCTTGAGCCGCGTGAAGCTCGCGTAGCCGTAGCGCGAGAGGGTCACCCCGCGCCCGCTCTCCTTCCAGCCGGTCCAGGGCAGGCCGGGGTCGAGCACGTCGCAGCGGTTCTGGAACACGGTCCCCGCCTCGAGGCGGTCGGCGAACCAGTCGGCGCGCTCGGCGCTCTCGGTCCACACCGAGGCCGTCAGCCCGAAGCGCGAGTCGTTCATCTTGGCCAGGGCCTCGGCGTCGTCGTCGACGGGGTGCACGCACACCAGCGGGCCGAAGCTCTCCTCCTGCATCGCGAGGCAGCCCTGGGGCACGTCGCGCAGGAGCGTCGCCTGGAAGTACCAGCCCGTCTCGCGCCCGCGCTCGCCGCCCGCCACCAGCTTGGCGCCGCTCTCGAGGGCGTCGCGGACGTGGGTCTCGAGCAGCTCGGGGGCGCGCTCGGTCGCCTGGGGGCCGAGGGTCGTGGCTTCGTCGAGGGGGTCTCCGTGGGCCCAGCCGGCCAGGGCCGCCTCGGCCCGCTCGAGGAACTCCTCGTAGCGGCTGCGGTGCACGTAGACCCGCTCGATCGCGCAGCAGGACTGGCCGGCGTTGTAGCAGGCGCCTTCGACCACGTTGGGCGCGCTGAACTCGAGGTCGGCGTCCTCGGCCACGTAGGCCGGGTCCTTGCCGCCGAGCTCCAGCCCGACCGGCACGAAGCGCTCGCGCGCGGCGCGCTGGACGGCCAGGCCGCCCCGGACCGAGCCGGTGAAGCCGACCCCGTCGATCCGCGCGTCGCCCAGCCAGGCAGCCGTGTGGTCGTGGGTCAGCACGACCTGGCGCAGCGCGCCCTCGAGCGGGGCGAAGATCCGCTCGAACCACTCGCCGACCAGGGGCGTGCGCTCGCTGTGCTTGAGCAGGACGGCGTTGCCGGCGGCCAGCGCCGGGATCACGACGTTGACCGGGATCAGCAGCGGGTAGTTCCAGGCGGCCAGGTTGGCGATCACGCCCAGCGGCTCGTGGCGGATCCGGCGCTCGATCACGCCCTCGCCGCGCCCCGGCAGGTCCTCGAGCACGTCGGTCGCCAGGGCCGTGGGCGCCAGCGAGAGCACGTGCTCGGCGCGCGCCACGCAGCCCTGGACCTCGCCCCGCGACTGGCTGATCGGCTTGCCGACCTGGAGCGTCACGTCGCGCGCGATCGCCTCGGCGTGCTCGCTGAAGCCGGCCAGCGCCGCCCCGATCCGCTCGACGCGCTCGGCGAGGGGGACCTCGCGCCAGGCGCGCTGCGCCGCGACCAGCCCGTCGAGGAGCTCGTCGCGCCGCTCGTCCATGTAGGGGTGCTCGCAGACGGTCGAGCCGTCGTGCGGGTTGATCACGACCTGCGTCATCAGCTCTCCAGGCAGCCGAGGTAGGCCAGCAGCGCGGCCTGGGTGCGCTCGAGCTCGTGGTTGGTCAGGACCAGGTCGTAGCGCCAGCCCTCACGCACCTCGGCCTCGGCGAAGCGCATGCGCCGCTCGATCTCTTCGGGCTCCGTGTCGCCCCGGCCCTCGAGCCGCCGGCGCAGCTCGTCGAGGCTGGGGGGCTTGAGGAACACCGTCAACAGGGGCAGGCCCTGCTCGCGCAGGAGCTGGGCGCCCTGGACGTCGATATCGAGCAGCACGACCTTCCCGGCCGCCAGCGCCTCCTCGACGGGCTCGCGCGGGGTGCCGTAGTAGGTCTCGCCGTGGACCTGGGCCCACTCCAGGAAGCGGTCCGCGTCGATCCGGCGGCGGAACTCGTCGACCTCGAGGAAGTAGTACTCGACCCCGTGCCGCTCCTCGCCGCGGGGGGCGCGGGTCGTGGCAGAGATCGAGAGCTGGGCGTAGCCGCCCGCGACCAGGCGCTCGCACACCGAGCTCTTGCCGACCCCCGAAGGGCCCGAGACGACCAGGATCGTTCCGCCCGCGCCGCTCACTCGAGGTTGGCCAGCTGCTCTTTGAGCCGCTCGACGCAGAGCTTGAGCTCGAGGGCTCGCTGCACGAGCGCCCCGTCCCGGCACTTGTTGCCCATGGTGTTCGCCTCGCGCAGGAGCTCTTGCGCGAGGAACTCCAGCTTGCGACCCACCGGCTCCGACGCCTGCGCCAGGGTCTGCTCGACCTGGTCCAGGTGGCTGCCGAGGCGCTGCAGCTCTTCGGCGACGTCGGCCTTGTCCGCGAGGAGCGCGACCTCGCGCGCCAGCTCGCCCGGCTCGACCACGCCGCCCGCCAGCTCGCTGATCCGCTCGCGCAGGCGCTCGGCCGCGGCCTCGACCGCGAGCGGGGCCTCGCGCTCGACCACGGCCGCGTGCTCGCGCATCTCGGCGGTGATCGCGCGCAGGTCGTCGCCGAGGCCCAGGCCCTCGGTCCGGCGCATGGCGATCAGCTTGGCGAGGGCCTCGGCGAGGGCCTCGCTGATCGCGGGCCAGATCTCGGTCGCAGCGGGCAGGCCCTCCTCGGCCGCGACGACTCCCGGCACCAGGCAGAGCGCGTCCAGGCGCGGCGGCTCGGCGTTGAGCTCCCGCGCCAGCGCGCTGACCTCCTCGTAGAGGGAGCGGAGCAGCCCCGCCTCGAGGCGGGCGCCGCCGCTGCTGGCCTCCTGGACCCGCAGGGTCAGGTAGACCGTCCCGCGGGAGACCGCTTCGCGGACCTGGGCCTCGAGCTTGGGGATCAGGGCGCTGAGGGGCTCGGGCGCCCGCACGCTGACCTTGAGCCCGCGGTTGTTGACCGAGCGGAGCTCGACCTCGCAGGCGTAGCGGCGTCCGCTGCACACGGACTCGCGCTGCCCCGCGCCGAAGCCGGTCATGCTGCTCAGCTGCGGGGCGTCCACGGGCGCCTCGAGGGGCTACTGGGTCTTGGCGGGGGGCGCTTCCGCGCCACCGCCGACACCGGGCTGCTTGACCGCGTCGCTCGCGCCGCCGGGGTCCTTGGCGTTGGCCTTCTTCTGCTCCTCGGCCTTGCGGATCGCCTCGGCGGCGATCGAGCTGCCCTTGTGGAGCTGCGTGCTCAGGACGCCCAGCACGATCGTGAGGCACATGAAGAGGGTCGCGGCCACCGCGGTGGCCCGCTTCCAGGTCATGTCCGCCTTGGCGCCGAAGGCCTTGTCGACGGCCGCGCCGCCGCCAGCCAGACCACCCAGGCCGCCGCCCTCACCCTTCTGGATGAGGACCACGAACCCCAGGAAGAGGCAGCAGAAGACGTAAATGATCGTCAGTGCGACGTTCAGGATCTCCATCGGGTACTCCGCGCCGCTATCCGGCGCATCCTTGCACGATCCGTGCGAAGGAGCTCGCCTCGAGGCTGGCGCCGCCGACCAGGACACCGCCGACGTGGGCGGTCTTGGCGAGGGCGTCAATGTTGGCTGGTTTGACCGAGCCGCCGTAGAGGACGGCTGGGGCGTCTCCGTTGCACAGGTCGGGTAGGACCTGCTCGCGGAGAGCGGTGTGCATGGCGCCGGCCTGCTCGGGGGTCGCGGTGACCCCGGTGCCGATCGCCCAGACGGGCTCGTAGGCCACGATCACCTGGGCGAGCTGATCGGCGCTCAAGCCCTCGAGGCCGGCCTTCAGCTGGGCGCCGACGACCTCCTCGGCCTGGCCGGCTTCGCGCTGGGCCAGGGTCTCGCCGCAGCAGAGGATCACGCGCATGCCCGCGCCGAGGGCGGCCTCGAGCTTGCGGCGCACGGTGGCGTCGTCGTCGCCGAACACCGCGCGGCGCTCCGAGTGGCCCACGATCACCCGCTGGACGCCCAGGGAGGCGAGCATTGGGGCCGAGACGGCGCCCGTGAAGGCGCCCTTGGCCTCGGGGTGGCAGTCCTGGGCGATCAGCTCGATCGAGGAGCCCTGGAGGACCTCCTTGACCGGCGCCAGGAAGCAGAAGGGGGGCGCGACGCCCACCATGACCTCGTCGGCCGGGGGGTGCTCGCGCAGCGCCACCGAGAGCTCCGTCGCCAGCGTGACAGCGCCGGCGAGGTCGGTGTTCATCTTCCAGTTGCCTACGGCATAACGAGTGGCCACAAGGCCTCCATGGGGCCGCGTCTCTGCACGGGCGCGGAATAGTAAGGGACTTGCGTCAACGCGTCAACGCACGCGCCGGGTTTAGGCTGCCGCTGGATCCAGGGGCCGCCCCTGCCGATAAGGAGGGGGCGCCCATCGCCTCGGGCGCCATTGGCAGGGAGTTTCAGATGATCGTGCTCGGGATCGAGACGGCGGGGCCGCGCGGCTCGGTAGCGCTCTTGCGCCCCGACTCCGCGCCCGTCGAGGTGTCCTTCGCCGCGAGGGGCACCCTGGGGGCCGAGCTGGCGCCGGCCATCCAGCGGCTGCTCGAGGACAACGGGCTCGGGCCGGACACCCCGCCCGACCTGGTGGCCGTCGACACGGGCCCTGGCAGCTACACCGGGCTGAGGATCGGCCTCGCCGCGGCCAAGGGGCTGGCCTTCGCCTGGGGCCGCCCCCTGCTCGGGATCCCGACCGTCGACGCGCTCAGCGCCCAGGCCATCGAGTGGGCGGGCGAGGAGCGGCACGTGCTCTGCGCCCTCGACGCCTCGCGGGGCGAGGTCTACGCCGCGATCTACACGCGTGAGCCCGAGGGGCTCCGCCTGAGCAGCCCCGGCTCCCTCTACGAGCCCCAGCAGCTCGACGCGCAGCTCCAGGCCCAGACCCTCGTCGTGGGCGACGCGGCCGAGAGCCTCGCCGACGCTGCCCGCGGGATCGTGGCCGCCGAGCTGGCCTGGCCCAGCGCGATCCGGATCGCCCACCTGGCTCAGCGCCGCTACCTGGACGGGGCCCGCGAGGACGCCCTCGACATGGCGCCGATCTACTACCGGCCCAACGAAGCCGAGGAGCAGCGGCGCAAGCGCAACATGAAGCAGAAGGGCAAGAAGAAGCGGTGAAGGTCCCTCCGCACGCCCGCTGCTGGCTCGAGGTCGACGCCGCCGCCCTGGCTCACAACGCGGCTCACGTGCGGGAGCGGGCCGGCGTGCCCCTGACGGCCGTGGTCAAGGCCAACGGCTACGGCCTGGGGGCCGCCGAGGTCGCCCGCGCGGCCCTGGCGGGCGGGGCCGCCAGCGTGGCGGTCGCGACGGCCGAGGAGGCCCGGGTCCTGCGCGAAGCGGGCGTCGTGGCCCCGGTTCAGATACTGGGCGCGCTGCTCCCCGGCGAGCTCGACCTGGCCCTCGCCGCGCGCGCCGCGGTCACGATCCACGAGCCAGCCGACCTCCTGCGGGTGCGCGAGGCCTCGCTCCGCAGCGGGCGCCCCGTCGACGTCCACCTGGCGGTCGATGTCGGCATGCGCCGCCACGGCGTCGCCCCGCGAGACGCGCTGGATACCCTGCGCGCGGCCCAGCGTGACCCCGCCCTGCGGGTGATCGGGGTCATGACCCACCTCCCCAACGCCGCGGGGTCGGAGCTCGAGCTGAGCCGCGCGCGGGTGGCCCGCTTCGCCGAGGTCGTGGCCGAGGCCGAGCAGGCCGGCTGCTGCCCGGACCAGGTCCACGCTGCGGCCAGCGCCGCCGTGTTTCGGCTGCCCGAGGCTCGCTTCAACCGGGTGCGAGCCGGGATCGCGCTCCTGGGCCTGGACCCGGCCGACTGCCTCGGCCCGACCGAGCTCCGGCCAGCGCTCTCCCTGCGCGCCCGCGTGACCCGCGTCAACGAGGTCCGCGCCGGCGAGCCGGTCGGCTACGGCGGTCGCTGGGTCGCGCCGCGCGACTCGCGCGTGGCGCTGCTGGGGATCGGCTACGGCGACGGGCTGCCCTACGGCTGGACCCAGGGCGGGGCCGAGGTCCTGATCGCGGGCCAGCGCTGCCCGCTGGTGGGGAGCGTCATGATGGACTACGTGTTCGTCGACGTGAGCGACCTGCCCCGCTCGCCCCAGCCAGGCGAGGTCGCGACCCTCGTTGGGCGCGACGGCCTCGACGAGCTGCGGCTCGAGCCCCAGGCCGCCCGCGCCGGGCTGATCCCCTACGCCCTGACCTGCGGCCTGGGCGGTCGCCTGGAGCGAGTGCTGATCGAGGCTGCGCAGACGAGCCAGCGCCAGGCGGCCTAGCGCCTAGCGAGCTTCGTAGGCCTCGATCGCGCGGGACTCCCGCTCGCTCGCCTTGACGCGCAGCTGGATCGGCTCGCCGTCTGGCCGCTGGTCGTGGCCGGTGGCGCGGAAGCTCGCGCTGTGGCTGCGAGAGACGCGCTCGGGCGCCAGGCCCGGCTTCCAGGCCAGCTCGACCTCGAGCTGGAAGCGGCCGCCCTTGGCGACCTGGGTCTCGGCGGAGCCCGGGAAGGTGCGCAGCTGGAGGTGCCCGCTGCCGGCGAGCTTGCTCGCCCCCTTGCCCTGGCTGAGCACCAGCTCGAGCTTGGAGCGCTCGGCGTCGAGGCGGGCCCCGAGGACCAGTCGCTTGGCGATCGGCGCCAGGGGCGGGCTCCAGCGGGAGGGGGCCTCCCGGCCCGGCTCGAGGTCCGGCAGGAAGAGCCGGGCCAGGGGGCGCCGCAGCTCCTCGGCCTCGCGCTTCAAGTAGCGTCGGGCGGCCAGGCTGATCGGCTCTTGCTCGGGCGTCTCGTCGAGGACCTCGAAGCGGCCGCTCTCGAGCTCGAACTGGACCCGCCGCCCGCCGAGGCTCTCGTCGACGCGCGGCGCGCGCGTGCG
>CALDQK010001283.1 GCA_937911525.1 uncultured bacterium | reverse complement strand
CCTGCAGGTGGCCCTGGATCGCCTCCAGCCCCAGCTCCTCGAGCAGCCCCACGCTGGCCTCGAGCGCGGCGAAGCCCGCCGCGCTCGAGACCCCGGGCTCGAGCACGCTCGCGTCCTGCTTGAAGGGCCGGTTGATCTTCAGGTGGCCTGGGCCCTCGAAGAGGAAGCGCAGCCCCTCCTCATGACCCAGCCAGCCGGCCATGCGGGGCACGAGGTTCTTCAGCGCGCCGGGCGCGACGTAGACCAGGCCGGCGCCCTCGATCCCCATCAGCCACTTGTGCCCGCCGGCGACCAGGTAGTCGACCTCGCTCAGGTCGAGGGGCCCGGCGCCGAGCGCCTGGATCCCGTCCACGAAGAGCTCGGCGCCGTGGGCGTGGCACAGGCGGCCGATCTCGCCCAGGGGCATGCGCAGCCCGGTCTGGAACTGGACCGCAGAGACCGCGACCAGGCGAACTCCGCGGCGTAGCTCTTCGACCAGGCCCTCGAGCCCCAGCCCCGAGCCGTCGCCGAAGCCCTCGACCCCGAGCAGGCGCGGCTCGAGGCCGAACCCGCGCGCGGCCTGGATCCAGGGGGTGACGTTGCTCGGGAACTCGCCCTCGAAGAGGAGCACCCGCTGGCCCACCTCCCAGGGCAGCGAGAAGGCCACGTCGATGATCCCGCGGGTCGTGCCCGCCACCAGCGCGATCGTCTCGGGGCCCTCGACGCCGAGGAAGCGCGCGAGGGTCGCGCGCAGTCGCTCGCGCTGCTCGACCCAGTCGGGGAAGGCCGCCACTCCGCGGGCGGCGACGTCGTCGAGCCAGGCGCGGACCGCCGCGCTCACGGGCGCGCTGGGCGGTGAGATCGCGGCGTGATTCAGGTAGACGGGCGGCGCGAGCGCGGGGAAGAGCTCGCGCGAGCCAAGCCGAGGGGGGCAAGAGGGCGAGGGGAGGTCGGGAGCTGGCATGGGCGCGACCATACCGCCGCGACCTGCGTGCGCCTCCCGCCCGCTCGCTTCCCGTTCCGCGAAAGCGGCAACCCCTTGCCCGGGCGACCCCAGGATCGCTCCAGCCGAAGCCTTCCCAGAACACGACGCCGGAGCTCCCCTGCGCAACGAGGCTGGGGCAGCTAGGGCTCGGCATGGACCTTGCCTCGAGCGTGGGCATGACCGAACCACGCCGACTGCTAGAGGGCATGCCTCACGCGACCACGCGCCGAATCCGGGGCCGCCGCTTCTTCCTCAAGCCGACGCCCTGGGTCACCGACCTGACCCGCTACTGCGTAGCTCTCGCCGCGAGTCGTCACCGCAGGGGGGTCTCGCTCTATGCCTACACGGCGCAGGCGAATCACACCCACGCCAACGTGAAGGACCTCCACGCCGAGGGAGAGCTCTCTTCGCTGCCTGCCTTCAAGCGAGACCTCCACCGCAACCTGGCCTGCGCCTTGAACGATCACTACGGCGAAGCCGAGAACGTCTGGGGGCCTGGTTCCTACTCGAACACCGAGATCCACACGCCCCTCTCGATCGAGCGGCAGCTGATCTACCTCTGGATCCAGCCCGTCGGGTGTGGGTAATCACTGGGATAACTCAACTCGCCTTCCAACGACTAGCAACAGCTACGGCAAATAAGGAGTTAGGGCCCGGCGGTGACTCCAGGTCAATTGGGTTGACAGGAGGTCCGGGCTGCCTAGTATTCGTAGCAGCCACGCGAGTGGTGACGTTCTTTCAAATGTTTCCCTTTCCCACCTTTCCGTGGTGCCGATGAGGCCCGCAGCAGCAGCCTCGTTTGAATGGAGCGCACAACAGCGTTCCTTGAGCCTAGCCCCTGCTGGCAGGTTCAAGAGCCGGCCCGAATCTTCGGATTCAAGACAAGGACCTTGTGGCCAGAGTGCAGATTCTGCACATGAACCAAGCTACGTAGGTACTTGTTCTGGACGGCACTAGCAGATCTCAGACCTCGACCCCACCCCCTGTTTGAGGCACATGCGGAATGGACGGCCTGCATGTAGTGCTGGCAATTTCGCCAGCACATGCCGCTGCAGGAGACGAGGAAAATCTAGTGAATGAACAGTATCCGGATCGCCTTTCAGCGGTCCTTGCTCGCCTCCGGAGCATTGAAACTTCAGGGGGGCTGGGGTCTGAGTCGATGGAGGCTCTTGACAAAGCCAGGGAGAAGTTGCGGCTTGCTTATCGCAGCCAAGACCTCGACCTAATCGCGGAGGCAATTGATGAGGTTGCTTGCAGCCTCATCCGAATTGATCTTTCGGTTGCTGATGAAGATTAGCGGCAAGAGTCAAGAGTTCGAACTCAAGGTCTAAGTCTGTCTAGAGGGCCCGTGCGACGGGCTCTCTAGACAGACTTGGAGTTGTGGTAAATATGCACTTTGGAAAAGCAATCAGTGTAGTCAGAGCTGCCAGGGGCTTGAGCCAAAAGGAGTTGGCCCAGCTTGTCGGGCGTGACCCGAGTTACGTCTCATTGATCGAGCGTGGCAAGCGATCCCCCAGTTTGGACTTGCTTAGCAACCTCAGTAAGTCCTTGAAGGTCCCATTCTACTTGCTGGCGTTGCTCGCTTCGGAAGGTGAGGAGGTGTCGGCGCTGCCACCAGAACACAGAAAGGAACTGGGAGGAGAGCTCCTTATGCTTCTGTTGGATGCTGAGGCCGAGTTTGGCACAGGAAGCTAGAACTGCTGCCAACAGCTTTGCAGATCTTTGCGAGCTGCTTGACGAGTCGGCGAGGACGCTTCGCTATCTGTCCCGAGACATCAGCGCCTGCTATCTCCCTTTCGATCTACGCCCAGTCCATAAGGCCAGATGGCGACACATCGACAACCCGAAAGGGCAACTGCGCCAGGTTCAAAGAAAGATCCACAGGAGATGCCTTAGGGAACTTGAGTTCCCAGACGGTGTAGTAGGTGGTGTCAAGGGTCGATCGCTGATCGATAACGCGCGCCCTCACTTGCGTCAACCAGTCGTTGTGGCCCTAGATCTGAAGAACTGCTTCAGGAGGATCTCCCACAAGGCGGTGTATCGGATCTGGGTCTCGTTGGGCTGGTCTGCTAACGCCGCGCGGGAACTTACACTTCTCACTACGCTCAATGGGTCATTGCCTCAAGGTTCGCCCACCAGCAACGCACTAGCCAACCTGGCGCTACTTCCAATTCTCAAGGAGGTCGACGAGATAGCAAAGCAGCGAGGTCTTCGTTGGACGATGTGGGTTGACGATCTCACTATCTCAGGGCCCAACGCTCCGCAAGCTATCGAGAGTGTCATTCAAGTGATCAGGAAGCACGGCCATGGGGTGAGGTGTTCAAAGAAGCGCGTCATGCCGGCGGGAGCACCCCAGATCGTGACGGGCCTGCTAGTCAACGAAGAACTGGCGGTACCTGAGGATTACCTGGATCGGCTCAGGTCCGATTTCACTGCGCTCGGCGTTCGAGAGTCGATCTCGGAGAGGGAACTGCGAGGCCTGGCTGGTCGGGTTGCGTTTGTTCGTTCGATATCTGAGTCGCAGGCGGAGAGGCTCAGGGATCAAGTCCAGCTGACTTTGAAGGGGCTTTCCCTACCAACAGTGTCGTCTGGCGGCGAGCTCTCGTCAGAGCTTCGGAGATGCAATGCTTCGAGAGCAAGCTGCCTTGCTACCTGAGCAGCTGGAATCGCCTAGTTGGAGACATGACGAACAAGAGCGGAGAGAAGAAGTGGCGGACATTCGAGCGCCTAGTGGCGAGCATCGAGCGGGTGCTTGCTTCCCATGGGGCAGTTGTCAAGTCGCCTGATCACCTTCCTGACTGCGACACGGGAGATCTCCGCGAGGTTGACGCTTCAATTCGAGTTTCCGTTGGCTCCACCGAGATCATAGCTGTGGTTGAGTGCCGGAATCGGAGCCGAAAGCAAGGCGTCGAATGGCTTGAGCAGTTGGCGGCAAAGAAGAGGTCAGTTGGCGCACATGCCTTGATCGTTGTCTCTTCTGCAGGATTCTGTCGCCGTGCGGCAAGCAAAGCGCAGAAGTTGGGGCTAGAACTGAGATGCCTCTCTGAGGTGGATTCGGCCGATCTCTCGGAGTGGATTCTCGATCTTGGTGAAGAGACTACGAGACTTACTGGACTATCCGCAAAGCTCTTGTGGGGCACCTACGAACCAGTGGAGGTGTCCCTGCACTTCGAGGGAGCTGGAGAGCTTGATCCCGGAGTTGCCAGCGCACTCTGTCGTGACTACCTGGCTGCACCAGTGCTGACAATCAAAGGGTCCGGCCAAATCACTTGCCTTGCCAACCTCCTAAAGGAATACGATCCTGAGTTTCGCCTAGCTGGTGATCCTGATGGCCACTGGGAGAGGAAGCTTGACCTCTCTAGCGAGAGCTTCCTTCTTAAGACAACAGAAGGCCTCAGACGAGTCACTGGAGTAGACATTCGATACCGAGCCCACCCACGGGTGGACGACCTCCCGCTCGATTTCTTCCAGTACGGGGCAACTACTGGACCCAGTCGCCAGATTGCCAACAGCACTTGGACCGCACCGAACAAGGACCTGAGCATCAGGTTCACTGTGGTGAACGACAAGGGCCATCTTCGTGTCCTGGTGGAAGAGGATCGTCCAGCCTGAAGTCGTTCTGTGAACCAACGAGAGCGGCCAGTGCAAGCACCGGCCGCTCTCTCTCGACTTTGCTTGTTTGAAATCCGCGGGCGATACTCAGGGCATGGCGAAGAAGAAGCAGAAATCAAAGCTAGCCAAGCCGGACATACTGATCCTTGATACCAATGTCTTGGTTCGGACGCTGGTATTCCACTTTGGGACCAGAGCTAGCGAGACACTCTCGACGCACCTAGAGAGGACGGGGATTCGGCTGGCAATTGCCCCTTTGCTGCTGGATGAGTTTTGGAGGGTCGCTCCGCATGTTCTTCCGCATCACGCTGACGAGTGGGCGAAAGCTCTTCCCAGTGCAAAGGCGGTCAGGAGCCTGGTAAAGCAGATCGAACTAGCGAACCAAGTCAGGATCTGTGAGGACGCGGCTGTCGAGGCTGCCCAGCAACTCCAGAAGGCTCTTGCTGCTGGATCAAAGCCAGCTCTCTCATGGGAGGAGTTCGAACCCTGGGCTGAGCACGAGTTGCGGAATGCACTCTCGATCGAGGAGTCTGAACTCAGCGACAAGGCGAAAGAGCGAATCCGGCGTTTCAATCCCCCATGCAAAAAAAAGAACCCCTACCAGCTTGGTGATGTCTACCTCTGGGAGGCCGTCAAGCACTTCGTTGCTCAAGGGAAACATGTCTGGTTCGCGACGGCGGACACCGACTTCTCAATCCGAGGGAAGCTGCACCCATTCTTGCGGAGGGAGCTCAAGCAGCTTCCTGGCAAACTCGACTTCTTCTTCGAGGAAGCGCGGGTCACTGAACAGACTCGCTTCTACGAGTATCTGAAAGCTCTCGTCTCCTTCGAAGCGGAGCCCGAGAGGAAGGCTGCGGAGGAGATGATGAAGGTTTACTCGCAGATCTTTCCCAGGACGTGGCTGGCGCCGCACCTCAGAATGTTCCTCAAGGCCCTCCCTTACAAGGCCAGGGAGATCGTGAAACTCACCTACGGCCATTCCGACGGCTATGCCTACTCCGATGAGGAGATTGCCCGCATCTTTGGAATCTCCCCAGCCGAGGTGAGGGAGACTCGAAACGAGGCTCTGAAGGACCTAGACAGCCGCGCCTTGGACTGGATCGTGAGGGACGCAATGCCTCTTCCCGAAGCCTCTCACGACTTCTGCCCTGACCCCGACGACGACTTCCACAAGAGCGAGTTCTATGAGGACGAAGAGGACTTCTAACCCCACCCGCTCCTAGCCCCTGTCAGCGCCTGCTCCCTGCAATGGGACCCTGCTCTCGTAACCACACCTTCCTCGACTCTACCAGAGTTCGACCTAGCCATTCCGTGGGCTCAAGCAGCCGAGCCTGTCGCAGTCCTACTTGGATGTCGCCTGCTGGATTGGCAGGGCTTTCGTGAGGGGCTCTTTCCCGTCGAAGACTCCTGGGGGCCGGTTGGACGCGACCCACAAGGACCACGACACCGGCTGGTGCCGACGGCGTGAGCCGG
>CALDQK010001282.1 GCA_937911525.1 uncultured bacterium | reverse complement strand
CGACGACGGGCCCTCGGTCGCCAACCCCCGCGCGCACCCCTTCCGGCACTGGCCGACCCGGCGAGACCTGTAGTGGGCTTCCCGGTCGCGCGCGAGCTGGACGGCGTGGGGCTCGACCGCCCCTACCAGCCCTGGTTCATGCAGCGGAGATTCCACCGCAGCCGCGCGGCGATCCGGTGCATCGTCGCTGGCCGACAATCGGGGAAGACCCACTCGGCCGCCGAGGAGGTCGTGGGGATCGTGCTCTCCCGCCCCGGCACCGAGAGCTGCCTGCTCATGCCGACCTACAAGTCGACCAAGGCGGCGCTCCGCCACCTGCGCCGCGCGGTCGCGCCGCTCGGCCGCCGCGTGCGCTGGAAGGAGGTCGACAAGTGCTTCGTGTTCTCCAACCGGGCCGTCCTTTACGTGCGCACCGGCGAGGACAAGGAGGGCGTCCCGACCCGCGGCCTGACCCTCGACGGTGTGCTCTGGGTCGACGAGGCGGCCTACGTCGCTCGCTCGGCTTGGGAGGCGGCGCGCTTCACCCAGGTCGCGGTCGCCGAGCCGCTCGTGATCGTCACGGGCACCCCCTGCGGCCGGAACTGGCTCTGGGAGGAGTGGCACGCCGGCCAGCCCGGCCCCGACCGCAACCCCCTCAACGAGTCCTTCCGCTTCCGCTCGCTCGACTCGCCCTACTGCAACCCCGAGTTCGTCGAGGACATGAAGAAGAAGCTCGGGCTCAAGAAGGCCATGCAGGAGCTGAACGCGGAGTTCCTCGGCGACGCCGGCGCGGCCTTCGCGCACGAGGACATCCAGGCCCTGTTCGCGGGCTCCCTCTCGGTCCGCGGTGAGCAGCGCTCGCTCGGGGTCGACCTCGCCAAGGAGCGCGACTTCACGGTCTGCACCCTCATGAACGAGTTCGGCGAGGCGTGGGTCCTCGGCCGCTGGCAGCACACGGCCTGGCCCGACACCGAGCGGAAGATCACCGAGTTCGCCCAGGAGCACGACGCGCTGATCGTCCTCGACCTCGGCCACGGCGGCGGCTACGGGGGCGCCATGTACGACTACCTCGAGCGCTCCCTCGGGCGCGGCCGGCTCCTCGGCGTCCGCACCGGCAACATCGGGGTCAAGGCGCAGCTCTGCGAGGCCCTGATCGCCGACGTCGAGAACCGCCGCCTCCAGGTCGAGCGCGGCGACTTCACACCGCACCTTCGCCACGAGCTGACCTTCTTCGAGTCCCACCGCGAGGTCGTGGGCGGCGTGGAGCGCATGCGCTACCACGGCCCCCAGGGCGACGGCGAGGACGACCACGACGACTGCGTAGTCAGCCTGGCGCTCGCCAACTGGGGCCGTCTCCACGGCTGGGAGGGCCCGCAGGACGAGGTCGAAGACCTCTCCGAATACGTCAAAGCGACAGAGGTGCTCAAGCGCCGCACCGGCTGGCTGAACCAGCCTGGCGGCGGCGGCTACTACTTCCCCTCGGGGCCCGGCTATGCCACCTGAGCGCGAGGAGCGCGAGCCCGACCTCACGCCCTTCGTCCGCGCCAGCGAGGGAAACACGGGGCTCACCCGCCAGTTCACCGCCGCGCTCGAGCACTGGGTTCATGACCAGCTCCGCCAGGCGACGCACCCGGACGCTGTCCCGCTGCGGGCGCTGCAGGCCATGGGGTCGCACCCGGTCGTCTACCTCGCCGAGCAGACGATCACCGGCCTGATCCGCAGGCCGAACCTCTACTACGTGAGCCACCCCGACAAGCGGGTGGTGAAGGAGACCGAGGAGTGGCTGTGGCCTTTGCTCCCAGCGGTCCTCAGCGTCGCCGCCCGCGCGTTCGCCTACGGCTCAGTCCCGGTGATCTTCAACTGGGGCGTCGAAGACCTGCGCGTCCAGATCCCCCGCGACGCGGAGCCTGGCGTCCGCAACCGGACCCTCAAGGAACACGTCCACTACGTCTCGGCGCACGAGGTGTGGCCGGGCGCGGTCGAGGTCGAGGTGGAGAACGACGCGCTCCAGGCGGTCCGCTTCGAGGGGCGGCGCTACGGCGCGGACCGGGCCCACGTCTTCCGCTGGGACCCGGAGTTCGGCTCGTGGGCCGGCCAGAGCGCCAGGCGGCGAGCGTGGCGCGACTACTGCAAGAGCCTCGTCGTGAGCCTGCTGCAGAGCCGCTACCTCGAGCGGAGCGTCGACTCCCCGCGGGTCGCCTGGGCGCCTCCCGGAACCCAGACCGTGGACGGCGAGGAGGTCCCCAACATCCGCCACGTCAACCAACTCCTCATGGCCCTGCGGGGCTCGGGCGCGGTCACCTTCCCCAGCACCCGTGACGCCGCAGGGAACAAGCGCTACGAGTTGGACATCCTCGACCTCCCCGATCGCAAGGACGTCTGGCACCAGGCCCTCAACCGCTACGACGGCGGGATCCTCAAGGCCTACCTCGTCCCGCCCAGCCTCGCGGGGATCGAGGACCTCGCCGCGGCCGGGGCGCGGATCCTCGACGGCATGCTCCGCGAGTTCATCCAGGACCTCGCCGTCTTCGCCGCGAACAACCTGACGGAGCTCGTCGCGATCGTCCACGCGAAGAACCACGACCCTGCGAAGGTCCCCGCCCCGGAGATCATGGCGTATGAGGTGCCCGCCGCAGTCCGAAAGCTCTACCTGGAGGTGCTGCGCCTCCTCGGGGCCGCCCAGAGCGGAGAGGCGCCGGCCGATTGGGTTGACGTGCCCGCACTCCTCGACCAGCTCGGCGTCCCGCTTAGGGCAGCGCCCGCCTCGGACAATCGGGACGCACGGCCAATTCAGGGACTTCCCGGTCGCCCCCCCGACATGACCGGAGATCGAGAGGAGCGACGGGAAAGGTCCCGTGACCCTGACGACCCCCACCGCACAACCCCAAACTCAGACAGGGGCCTCGAGCCCTAGGAGTACCAACCGGAGAGCTGAAGGTAGCAGCGCTCTTCGAGCGTGTCGTCTGCTCCTTCCTGCTTCCACCAGCGCGCCAAGGAAAGGCGGACCAACGTCTTCGCAGGGATCGAGTCAATCGGCTGCATCAACCCGACGTACTTGATCTCCTCCCCTCCTGGGTAGGCGTAGTAACACTTGTTTCCGTTCTTCACCAATGTCAGGTCGCGGTCCGGAAGCCAGAACCAGGTGCTCCTGTCGGGCACCCAAGGCTTGCGAATGTACATGTGGTCGTTGCCCGTTACCCTCAGGTGCCCGTCGAACAAGCTATCGGGCCCCCCTTCCCATGGGGCCACCCTCTGGAGCAACTCCTCGGTGAGGTTTTCACACTCGTCCACGTACTCCTGGCCAGTCACGAGCACATCTTCAACATGTGGTGGAACGCAGTTGGGGCGCGGGGTCATGTCTAGTTCCCACACGTCCCCCACGTCAAACTGCGTGTTGAGGGGCTGGTTGTTGCCCTGCGGCGTGAGCAACCGCACGCTCTGGCCGTCTTCGCGAAGCCCCCCGACGCAGCGCTCGTTGTAGAGGCGAGTCTTGGATACGATAAGGACCTTCATGTTCACCTGTTTCCTTGCCGGAAGGGATTACGCCGTACTAGGACACCCAGCGCCGCAGAATTCTTCCTATTCCATTGGCGGAAGGGGTTACGCCGTACTAGGACAACCCAGCGCCGCAGAATTCCTGTCCCAGTAGCGAGTATTCCCTGTCGCCACCAGAAGTGCCCACAATCACAGGAGTAGGACATGAAGAACACGGTTACAAACATGTATGTCACCCAGGTGGTCGACGGTGACCCCTTCCACACCCAATCCGACCGGATCCGTCTCCAAAACGCGGACGCCTCCGAGATTGGCGAGCCCGGAGGCGCGGCTGCGAAGCGTAAGCTGGCGTCACTTGTCGATCGCAGGTGGGTGCAAGTCGCGGGCCAGGCGCGTGACGTCTATGGACGACTCGTTGCCGAGGTGCACGTCGACGTTCGCTCGGTCAATGCGGAGATGCGCGCTTTCCTGAGCTAGGCCATGAGCGTAGGCGACGGAACGCGTTACGTGGTAGCTCGTTACGCCTCGCTCGTCGTGTCCGACCCCTCACGTATCATGGGGTCGGAGGCGATTTGTGAGTGTCGGTGCGATCTTCACCGTTGGGCAAGGCCAGCGCCTACCCCACGAGCTCATCAAGCTCCTGCAGGAGCATCAGATCGAGTTCTTGCTCGACGTCCGCTCGAAACCATACTCGGGCTACAACCGCAGCTTCTCGCGTGGACCACTTGCACAGCTCCTGCTGGGGGTGGGGGTGCGCTATGGCTTCTTGGGCGACCAACTCGGCGGTCGCCCCAAGGATTCAAACTGCTACACCGATGGCCACGTCGACTACGACAAGTGCCGGGAGTCTCCCGAATTCCTCACGGGGTTGGAGCGGCTGAAGCAGGCCTATGCGAAGGGTTACCGCGTAGCATTGTTTTGCAGCGAAGGCCGCCCAACCGAGTGCCACCGCTCCAAGCTCATAGGTGTCGCTCTCAGCATGGCAGGGATTCCCGTCACCCACATCATGGCGGATGGCTGCTCGGCGTCTCAGAGCGAGGTGATTCAAGAGGTGACACAGGGACAGACCAATCTCTTTGGCACTGGGCTCCGGTCACGAAAGAAGTACCTGGAAGCGCCACGCGAGGCGTTCACGCTCGAGAACCCGCACCCAAGCCGAGAGAGCTTTACGCTCGAAGGCGCACAAGAACGCTTCTGACTCCAACACGACCGCCGCTTGGGGGGTGGGTGTGAAAATCGTCACTATCGGGGTCTACGGCTTCACTGAGAGCGCCTTCTTTCAGGCGATCGAGGAGGCGGGCGTTGACACCTTCGTGGACCTCCGTTTGCGCCGAGGCATGCGTGGGAGCACCTATGCCTTCGTCAACAGCACGAAACTCCAAGAGTCTTTGCGCGAGCGCAACATCCGCTACGTGCATATCAAGGAGCTTGCCCCGAGCAAGGAGACGCGCGCCAAGCAGAAGTCTGCTGACGCCGTGACTGGTACCGCCAAGCGGGCCCGGGTCGAGTTGTCCACCGCTTTCAAGGCGGCATACCACGCGCAGTGCTTGAGCAGCTACACGGCTGACCAGTTCTTCGCAGCTGTGGGGGACGATTGCCAAACCGCGGTGCTCTTCTGCGTGGAGAAGCAACCCCAAGCGTGTCACCGCTCGCTCGTGGCCGAGTTCTTGAATGACGCCGGTGAGCGCATCGAAGCCATGGTGGATCTCCTCCCTGAGGCCTAGTGTCGGACGACTCCAGCGAAGACCTCCTGTATCTGATCGGCCTCCGGGATGAGGACTCTGGTGGCGCCGAAGATGCATGGAGCGACTTCTACAACCGGCACGCTGGGTTCCTCTACACAGTGTTGAAGAACCAGTACGGCGAGGAGTTCGGTGAACACACGATCGAAGACATGACGGCAGAGACGATGCGTCGCGCACACTTGCATGCAGCTACCTACAGCCCCGAGCGCGCTCAGGGCTCGAACCCTGAGCGCCGGGTGCGGACCTGGCTGTTCGGGATCGCGCGCAATCTACTTCGCGATGCATACTCGAAGGGCGCGTTTCAACCCGTTCCCATGGATCCACAGGAGTTTTGGGAGGCGATCGCTCCGGGACCAGATCCCCTGCATTTCGGCTCTGAGGTTCTCGCCCTGGTGAGGCAAGAGTTCGAAGCACTACCAGAGCGAGACCGTGACGTTCTGCTCCTGTACGCGTTCTACTACCCCAAGCGCATCCAGCGGGGAGACATGCAGCAACTCGCAAAGCGATACAGCACTGACGCTCAGAACATGGAGAAGGTCAAACAGCGCGCGCTGCGGAAGCTCAAAGCGAGGCTCTTGCGCGGCGGGATCAAGCCAATGCTAGAGGGGGTGCGGTGACCCACGAGTTGAACGACGACCAAGTCGAGGCTATGGCTTACGCTGCGCTCAGATTGGGCAGCAAGCTCTTGCCCGCGACCGACGAGGAGCTAGCAGCAGCTGAGCGCGAGGCCGGAAGTTTGCTGCCATTGCCGTCCGCACTTCAGGATCCTATGACCGTGTTGACGCACACTTCGCGGCCACTTGAACGCAGAAGTCCTGCGCCAGCCCCAAGGCCATCTCGACCAGGCGCCATCCTCGAAGGCCTCGCACGAGCGGCCCGCGAAGGTGGCGTCATTCCCACCGATGTCGAAGAAGAGATGCGTAGGCAGCGCCAAGGCCTTGAGGCCGCTCCTGAGGAAGACGTTGGCGAAGACCCTGCAGATTCCTAGTTCGCGCCGCGTGAAGGAGATCGCAAAGATCGCGGAGCAAGCGGTCCAAATCCACAGTCCGCGGGACGTGGTGGTCGATCCCTTCCAGGTCGCAGACGCGCTGGAACTGCCAGTGCTACCAGGCGAGTACCAAGGCGCTTTCGACGGACTCCTGGAGTGGCGCAATGGGCGCTTCTACATGTATTACGACACCCGCCTCGGAGGGCCTGATCAGCCCCGAGTGCGCTTCACAATTGCCCACGAGATCGGCCACTGGTACCTAGATGAACACCGCGAGTGCTTTGAAGCCGGAGTCGACCCCCACAAGAGCTTCACCGGATTCACCTCAAGGAATCCGGTAGAGCGCGAGGCCGACACTTTCGCTTCCTACCTCCTCGTCCCACCGCATCGGCTCAGAGAGTTCGCGTTTCGCAGAGAACCTGACGTGAAGCTGATACTGGGCATCGCGGAGAGGTTCAACGTCTCACGAACGGCTGCTGCAGTCCGCTACGTGCAAGCCAATTACTGCGGCTGCGCCGTGATTCGAATGGGCCGAGACGGGTCCCGAGTGTGGAGTTGGACCAGCGATACTCTTGCGGATTGGGTCTACCGCACTGTTCGCGACGACCTGCCCGAAGGTGTTGAGTTCGCGAGGCGCTTCGAACGGGCCTGTGCTGGCAGTGACCCCGTTGAAGGGAGGCTCGTTCCGGCAGAGACGTGGTATCGATACGCAGGTGAGAAGCTCGATCTCTATGAAGAGCTAATCCCTATAGGCCGCTATGGCGTCTTGGTGTTTTTGTCGACGACCGAGTAATGCAATTGCTCCCTCCGGGAGTTGAACCGAAGGTTGTCGCGTCCCGAGCCCACGAATGCTCGGGGCATGAAGAACTCCAACCCCCCTGTCCTAAAGCCCGTCCGCATCAACCCATTCCCTGCGCGGCTCCCCGCGGCGCTGGGGCTGCTGGTCCTGGCCTCGGCGGCCAGCCCCCCGGCGTTCGCCCAGGAGTCCCTGGGTGACATCGAGGAGGTGGTCGTCACCGGCTCCCGAGCCGAGCGCGGGGTCGACCTCGGCAGCTCGATCCGGCTCTACGGCCACGTCCAGACCAGCTTCACCTACAACCTCGCTGACCCCGACCAGCGCAAGGGCGCCAACCGCCTCCGGCTGAGCGACCCCGACCACAACGCCTTCGGCGTCCCCTACGCCAAGGTCGGACTGGGCCGCGCGCTGAGCGGCCGGAACGAGCTCGACGCCGGCTTCCGCTTCGAGGTGGCCGCCGGGCGCATGGTCGAGGACGTGTTCGAGGACCCGACCCTGGGCGACGGGGGGATCACGGTCCCCCAGGCCTACGTCGACCTGCAGCTCCCGACCCCATACAACCCGCTCCAGGTGCGGCTCGGCCGCCAGCACTCCTGGTTCGGCGTCGAGAGCCTGGACCTCTACAAGAACCCCAACTTCTCCCTGTCGCCGCTCGCTCTGGCCATGCCGAAGACGGTGACCGGGCTCAGCGCCGGCATGGACCTGGGCGGCGGGCTCCGCTACACGCAGTACCTCGTCCAGGGGTGGGACCGCGTCGAGGACGACAACGACGCCAAGACCTTCGGCGGACAGCTCACGTGGAAGGCCAAGGACCTGGCGCTCTCCCTGAACTGGATCGTCGGCGAGGAGCGCACGACCAGCGCGGGCAGCTACTCGCACTCGGAGGAAAGGCAGCGCTGGGCCCTCGAGCTGGGCGCGCGCTACCAGCCGACCCTCAGCACCGAGCTGCGCGCCAGCCTGCTCTACGGCCAGGACGGCAGCGACAAGTTCGGCGGGTTCTCGGTCCTCGTCAGCCAGGGCCTGTTCGAGGTCGGGGGCGAGGGCTTCCACCGCCTGACCGCCTCGCTCCGCGGCAGCTACCTGCGCGACCAGGGCGGCTCGCGGACCGGGATCGACCATGCGCTGGGCGAGCTGACCACGACCCTCGCCCTGAACTTCACCAAGAACGCCTCGCTGCGCGTCGAGTACCGCCGCGACTTCTCGTCGGCCGACGACGCCTTCCTCGGCCACCGGGGCCGCCCCAGCCGGAGCGGCCAGGACACGTTCGCCCTCGCCCTCCACTACGCGTTCTAACCATGGCTGACCGCGACCACGACAAGAAGCCCGTCCGGCTGGAGGCGCAGCCCCAGCGCGCCTCCCGCCTGCGGGTCGACCGCTCCTACCCCGGCCGGATCTCAGGCATTTCTCTGATCACGACCGGGCCGGCCGAAGGGCACGGCTTCGAGGTCGACGCTCGGACTGTCGACCAGGTGACCGAGCACGCCGAGGGGCTGCGCGGCCGCTGGACCCACGGCGACCTGAGCTCTGACGGCCTCGGCCGGCACCTCGGCCGCTGGGAGAACGTCCGCCCCGAGCCCTTCTGGCTCTGCCGCGCCTGCGGCGTCGAGGCGGAGGGCGCGGTCTGCCGGGCGTGCCACCAGCCCGTCAGCACCGAGTGGCGCGCGGTGGGTGACTTCGCCTTCGACCGCAGCGCCTACAAGATCCGGCCTGACGGCCTCGACGTCCCCGCCCCGGTCTACCTCATGGACCGCGCGGAGGAGGACCCCCGGAGCCTGGGGATCTCGGTCGTCGCCCGCTTCGACTTCGAGGAGGAGCCGGCCTTCGAGGGGGATGAGCCCGCCCGCCTTGCGCGGATCGCGGCCCGCGGCGACCTCCTCCGGGGTGACTGGGTCGCAGACCCCGCGGCGAACCCGGTCGGCCTCCACGCCGGCACGCACACGCCCAGCGAGCTGACCGAGGGCGCCGTCGATGCGCTCGACCGGATCGTGGCTCGCGTCGGAAAGGAACAAGCGAAGACCCGCGCCCTGGCGTTCCTGGCGCGCTACTTCGGCGACTCTTTTGGAGAGGAGGTGCCAGCCGAAGCAGCCGAGCATGGTTCGCCCAAGTCAGCGTCCGGTGCGCTTCGGGCGCGGGTCGACGCCCTCGAGGAGGAGCTGCGGGACCTCAGGCTCCGCCAGCGCGTCGAACACGGCGGCCAGGGCCAGCGGGGCGACGCGCGGGTCGACGTCTACCTGCGCAACCTGCAGGCGCGGGCGACGGCGCTCAACGCGCCGATCCCGGCCGCCGACCTGGCGAAGGTCCGGCGCCTCCTGGAGGAGGGGGACCTCGACGCCGCCAAGACCGTAGCCGCGGCGTTCCTCGACCGGAGCCGCGCTGCGCGCCAGTCGCCCTTCCTGCGGGGAGGGGTCTTCTCCCTCGACCAGCAACGAGACCCCGCCCACGCCAAGGAGTCCGTCGCCGCGCAGCGGCGCATGCTCCGCAAGCGGGGCTGGAAGGTCGAGGTCTCCCCCGACGGGACCGCGATCCAGGACGCCGCGCCGCGGCGCGGAGGTGACGCGTGAGCAAGCTCCCCGGCGTCTACACGCAGGAGTACGAGGACCGCCTCTACCTGGTCAACGACCAGGGGCTCGTCCGCGGGCAGGACGTCGTCCTCGACTACCGCTCGAGCAGCCCGATCACCCCGGCCCACCGAGTCCTCCCGGGGACCGTGATCGTCAAGCAGCAGGGGTCGGAGCGGTTCGTCGACGCGGCCAGTGACCGCGGCGAGCGCAACCAGCCGGCGGCGGTGTCGTCGCAGGCGCCCGCTGACGCCGCCTGGGGCGGGACCGTCGTGACGGTCAGCCTGGCGGGCGGGCTCGGCTTCGCCATCCCCCTCGCCGCCGCGGTCAACGACAACGCGACGGCGATCGACGCGCTCAACCAGAGCCCGGCCTTCGCCAACCTGTTCCTCGCGGACGAGGACCAAGCGGGCCTCGTCCGGGTCCGCACCCGCGCGGCGGGCGCGCACGCCTACCTCCACGTCCAGTCCTCGCTGGACGCGGCGTTCGGCGCGGCGGGCACGGCCGCCCACGGCCTCGACGCCGACTACCGCGTGACCGATTCGCTCGGCGAGCTCCGCGACCTCAAGGGCTCGCGGATCCACGCCAGCGTCGCCACGCTCGTGGCCGGCCACTTCCACGAACGGCACCTCCTCCACCTCACCCCAGAAGCCCGCGTCGTCTTCGCGCGCCGCGGCTCGGTGTTCAGGAGCTAGCCATGGCCATCACCCCCCTCGACGACCTGCTCTCGGTCGACACGCTCACCGGGATGATCAAGATCTTCTCGGAGCAGAGCGACAACCGCAGCTGCACGGCGCTCTTCTCCCAGCAGGCCCGACCCCTGCTCCCGCTCGGCGACGCGGCGAGCTGGGACGAGGTCGAGTACTCGCGCCACATGGCGCCGGTCTCGGGCCCCGAGAGCCCGCACACGCGGGCCAAGCGGACCACGACCCGCAAGCGCTCGAGCGCCATGGCCTACGTGAAGGCCTACAAGGACCTGCCGAGCAGCCACCTGTTCCTCAACCGGGCCCCTGGCTCCGACATGGCGGACGCCGAGGCGGTGCTCGCGATCGAGCTGGAGGACCTGGCCAACCTGATCGCCAACACGAAGGAGTTCCTCGCCTGCGGCGCGCTCCTCGGGAAGATCGACGTCAACCCCCAGACCGTCCCTGGGAGCGACCTCAACTTCTCCGTCGAGTTCGGCAACTACCAGGTGCCGGCGAACGACGCCTGGTCCGACCCGACGACCAAGATCCGCAGCGAGGAGCTGATCCGGCTCCAGCGGCTCTACAAGGACCGCTCGGGGATCAACGCCGCGATCGGCATCACCGAGCCCGGCGTCGAGGGCTCCCTCGTCAAGAACGAGGAGGTGCGCGAGTTCGCCAAGGAGGTGCTGGGCATCCAGATCGTCCGCTTCATGAACCTGCAGGGGGTCAACCCGCAGTGGGAGACGCTCGGCGGGCTCCAGCTCCGGTTCACCGACGGCACCTACAAGCCAGAGGGCGGGCAGGTCACGCGCTACTTCCCGGAGGGCCGCCTGCTGGTCCTCCCGGCGGAGGCGCGCATGGGGACGGTCCTCGGCTGGGCCGAGGGCAAGGTCCACGTCCCGGCGGGCCCGGTCTACGCCGACGCCGGCAGCGCCCTCGGCATGATCCGCGAGCTGCGGGGGACGTACGCCTACGCCGAGCTGCGCACCGACCCTATGGGCGTGCGGATCTACGCCGGCTGGCACGGGCTGCCCGTGATCCTCAACCCGAACGCCGTCATGGTCTACGACACGACCGCCGGCGCCGCCCCGGCCCCCGCGCCCGCCCCGGCGCCGTAAGGAGGCTGACGCATGGCCTTCCGCCGCGACGTGCCGCTGGTCGCCACCGTGGAGCGAGTCGTCCAGCTCACCGGCCGCACCGACCTCCGCAACCTGGAGGCATCGGGCGAGCTCAACCTGGAGGACCTGCTCCGCTCGGCGAGCGCGACGGTCCACGACAAGCTGCAGGCCCGGGGCGTTCGGCCCGAGGAGGTCACGAACGCCGAGGTCTACCAGAACGCGGTCGCATGGCAGTTCCTGGGCGTGCTCGCCGAGAGCACGGGCGGCGAGGACCCCGACGCCCTCTTCGCCCGCTCTGACCGCTACTTCGAGGACGTCCGCCCTCGGCTCGCCGCAGGCGACGAGCCCCGCACTGCGGCCGAGGGGGTCCCGGCCGTCGAGAACGCGACCGAGCCCCCGTTCAGCCGCGCCTACGGGAGGGACGCGTGAGGTTCAGGCTGAGGAAGGTCATGACGCCCTTCGCGCGCGCCCTCCAGCGCGGCTACGCGCGCGTGATCCGCAGCGGCGCGCCCCGCGTCCCCCACGAGGGCAACCGCGGCCCGGTCGGCGGGACGCTCGCGCAGGAGGTCCAGCGCCCAGACCTCGTGCGCTTCGAGCGCTGGGGCTTCGTCTTCAGCCCCAGCCGGATCGGCCGGAGGTTCGTCCTCTGGTGGCGTGGTTCCCGCCGCCAGCGGGCGCGTGGGCGGGACGTCTCCGTCGACACGGACCGCCTCGCCCGGGAGCTCGAGCGCGAGCTCGCCCGGCAGATCGAGGCCGAGGACCGGAGGTCGGCGCGATGAGCTTCCACGACGACCTCGTCCTCCAGCTCCGCGCCGACGTGGCCAGCGCCCTGAGGCTCCCGGCCGCCGCGGTCTACGGCGGTCGCCAGCCTCAGAAGGTGACGCGCACGGGGCTCGAGGTCTGGATCCGCCCCCAGGAGACCGAGCCGCACGGCCGCGGGGGCGGCGATCAGGCCAAGGTCCATCCCTACGAGGTCCACGTGCGCCTCAAGGCCCGCCGCGAGCAGAGCCATACGGGCGTCGACCAGCTTGACGAGGTGCGGGCGGTCCTGGAGCTGCTCCGCGCCCGCTACGACGGCGCCCGCCCCTTCGCCGCAGCGCTCCCCGACCTCCTGGCCGTGCAGGTCGAGGAGGGGAGCGTCGACGAGGACCCCGACGAGGACGACCTCCTGGACGGGACGCTGATCCTCCGCGTCCTGGAGCGCTGACGTGACGCTTCGCCGCCTCCACTTGCTCCTGGTCCTCGCGCTCGCCGGTTGCGCCGCGCCCCTCGTAGACGTGACGGTCTCGGAGCCGAAAGTCTACGGCGACGACCAGGTGCTGCGCACCCTCGCCACGCTGCGCGCCCGGCTCGGCCCGCTCGCGGAGGGGATCCGACCGGGCGACTATCAGGAGGCCTTTGGCTTCCGGACGGACGAGCGCACCCGGACCACCCTCGGCATCAACCTGGCGGACCCGGACGCCCCTCTGCCCGAGCCGCCGCCGCTCCAGGGCGCTCAGCCGCGGGGGTGGGCGCGCGGCAGACGCGGCCTCGCGTCGATCTACTACCCCTACCCGCCCTACCCCAGGCCGCTCCAGCCTGGGCTCACGTTCGCCGAGCAGCTGCGCCAGCGGGTCGGCGGCGCTCAGCTGCTCTCCTCGTACGAGCTCCTGTTCCTCGGGGACACCCGGCTCCTCGACCGGGGGAGCCGCGCCGCCCTCCTCCGCTTCGACCTCTCCTTCAACAACTACGTCGACCTCGGCGGGCGTCGGCGGTTCGCGGTCGTCGAGTTCGTGGTGAAGGGGAAACGGGCGGGGACGCCGCGGTTCAGCGTCTACCTGCTCAGCCCCGAGTACTCGAGCATGGTCAGCCAGGAGCGGGCGCTCACCCGGCTGGTGAGCGAGTACGCGGGGCAGGTGCTGGGGTCCTGGGGCGGGATCGGGGTGACAGGCAGCCGGGGGGCCAGCAGCCAGACCCGTGAGGACTTCGAGGCCCTCCTGGAGACGCCGCTCCAGTTCGCCGTCTACGACTCGCGCGAGCCGGCCGGCGGAGGGAGGCGGTTCGCATTCGCCTTCGGGCCCCGCCGCCGCCTGCACGAGCGCAGCGCGCTGAACCCTGCGCGCTGGTTCGGCGCCAACTACGACATCGCCTATGAGCTCCAGCCTGGGCCCCGCACCTGCCAGGCCCTGCTCGTGTTCCACGACGTCACCGACCAAGCGCCGGTCGAGCTGGAGGTGAGCGTCTTCTGCGACGGCCGCCTGGTCGCCGAGGAGGACGTGGACATGGCCCGCGCGCTGCGCCGGGGCCGCCGTCCCCTGGAGACCTTCGACGTCCGGTGCCCGGCTCCTGCCCCCAGCGCCCGGACGCGCACGGTGCGGGTCGACCCCAGCGTCACGACCGACGTCCTCCTCGCTTCGGGTCCTGACGGCCCCTCCTTCTCGCCCCAGAGCTCGGTCCTCCTGGGGACCGCCGCGGTCCCGGCCGCTGACGTGCGCCTCCTCGGCCGCGGGCGCATGGCCCTCCGGGTCCGGCCCAGCCCCTCCCTCCAGGCCCTCCTGGCCCGCGGCGAGCAGAAGGCCGCCGGCCGCGTGGTGACGCCCGACCAGCCCGACCTCACAGTCCAGGTCGAACTGGTCCGGGGTGGGGGGAAGCGCGAGTGACCCGACCCCTCCTGGCCGCGTCCCTGCTCCTGCTCGCCGGCTGCGCCAGCCCGCACGCGCTCGACGAGCGCTGGCGGCCGCTCGTCGAGGTCGTGGAGCGCCCCGACCTGCTGGTGTCCGACACGACCGCCACCACGCTCGGGACCCGGGTCTACGTCGCGGACCTGGACGCCTTCCTCGAGCGCTTCCCGCCAGGCAGCGCGGAGCAGGAGGCGCTCCTCCTCCACGAGCGCGAGCACGCCGTCCGCCAACTGGACGCAGGCCTCGGCCCTTGGCTCGCGCGCTATCTCAACGACCGGGCCTTCATGTGGCGCGAGGAGCAGGTCGGCTGGTTCCTCCAGCTCAAGCGCCTCCAGGCCGCCGGACGCCCGCTCTTCCCCCAGGTGATCGCGCGGACCCTCGCGAACTACCGCAACCTCGACGGCGGCATGGTCTCGGAGGCGGAGGCCCTGGCCTGGGTCCAAGCCGTGCTCGCAGGCGCCTGGACTCCGGAGGACCCGAGTGGCTGACCTCCGCAAGACCCAGCCCGAGTGGGCCCGCTTCCTCGGTCGCGAAGTCGCGGGCATGTTCCTGGCCGCGATCTATGAGCTGCAGGCCATGGAGGAGCGCTACTCCCGCCAGCGCACGCCGCTCCTCGTCCTCAACGACGTCCAGGGGAACCACGTCCCGGGCGGGGTGAAGTTGGAGGGCGTCGACCTCGGCGTGAACACCTCCCAGGAAGGCTTCGCCTTCGTGCGTGTCACCGGCGCCGCCGATCCCCGCACCGTGAGTGTCTATCGCGCGCCAGGGGGCGCGGCGCAAGACCTGGTCGCGCGCGGGCAGGGGGACGCCGGGACCATGCTCGCCCTCGCCGAGCAGAACCGGAGCGGGCTGAGCGGCGCCTGGGAGCTGCCGGCCAACGTCACCGAGGACACGACTGACCTGCTGCGCGTGTTCCCCGTCCCCGACTGGCCCGTGCGCCTCAAGCGGGTCTGGGACGGCACCGTCGAGAAGGACGTCCGCTCCCAGGACGAGTTCCTGGCCGCCATGGAGTCCGTCGCCGCGCAGCTCCGCGACGCGCGCCTCATCATGTTGGAGGCCTTCACAGCCTTCGCGATCCGCCTGGGCAACCGCGGGGCCGACTTCCTCCGCGCCACGAGCACCTCGCTCGTCACTGACTCGCCCCTTCGCGACGGCAGCGGCTCGGTCAGCCGGCGCCGGGTCGGCTTCCTGGCTGACCTCTCGCGCGCCATGAAGGCTGAGAGCGTCGCGGGCGAGCAGTCGATCGCGCGGCGTGTGGTCAAGGCCCAGGCCGCCGTCTTCGCACCGGGCAACCGGGGGAAGGGCAAGGTCGGCGCCCACGCCCCCCGCGAGTTCTGTCCGCCCGCCCGCTGGACCTTCAAGTGCTCGCGCGGGCAGGACACCGGCTACGGCGGGGCTGAGGAGTTCGAGTGCACCGTCAAGGTCCTGGACGAGGACCGGCAGTTCACCTTCGGGGGAGTCCGCATCAAGCAGTCCTTCTCGGGTCCTGACGGGATCGGTCCCTTCGTCCTGGAGCGGATCTACACCAAGGACGGCGACCCCAACCACCGCAACTTCCTCCAGGACACCCAGGTCACGACGAGCGGCGAGCGCAGCGGGAACACCGAGGCTGGGATCCTCCACTGGGAGGTCCGCGACCGCGGGGCTGGCTTCGAGATCTCGTTTTACCGCTCGGCCAGCCGGGGCCAGGGAGACCTCGTCGCCCGCGCCGAGGGCGTCTCGATCCGCACGCCGTTCCAGGCGACCGAGCGCAACGCCTCCGGGCTGACGGTCAACTGGTCGTCCGGGGTTCAGCCCGAGGACGGCGCCACCGGGACGCTCGACTGCAACTTCTTCCGGGTCGAGAACCAGGCCGGTGTGCCGGACGAGTTCGTGGTCGAGACCGCGGTGGCGAGCGAGGGCCTGATCCAAAAGCTCCTAGCTGAGCAACTCGGCGGGCACCTCAACAGCAAGCCGGCGGGCCAGGAGACGATCCCTGATGCCTTCGTCCTGGCAGGCAACCTGGTCGCCCTTCTCGACTCTTAGACAGTTAAGTGCGGGATTCAACCGCCGGTCTGGCTTCTGGACGCGCCACGATGCCAGAAGACATCAACCCCCAGAGGAGGTGAAGCGCGTTCCGCATCGCATAGCGCCGGAGGGCGCCGCCGCCGACGGCATCCAGGTCGGCCTTACGCGAGTCTGCCAGATCCGAGATTCCTCGAAGAACGACGGTGGGAGTGCCGGTTGAGAAGCCTGCGAGCACAACGCCGGCGGCCTCCATCTCGATCGCAAGGTACTTCCTGTCCCGCTTCTTCAGCCAAGCGACAAAGTCCACCGTCCCAGCGACCACTGGCCCTGAGGCGAGATGACCCACCTCGTATGCCGGGACCTTGGAAATCAGGCCGCGCTTAACGAGGTCCAGCGCAGTCGCCTGGTCGACAAGCCGCTCCAGCGAACTCACGCAGCTGCTCTCCCAGGCCTGCTTCTGGTGCGAGTGAGCGAACTCAAGGTTCCGAATGTGAGAGAGGTGCTGTGGGCACGCCCGGTGGACCGTTCCGCTGAGTTGCAGCTCTTGGCTGGCGCCAGAGCGGGTCGCTTTCGAGCCGGCGAGGTACTCATCGATTTGGTCGGCGACGACCACGTCACCCACGCGGACATCACCGCTCACGCCCCCGGCGATGCCGACGTTGATGATCGCCGCCGGCTGGTAGCGGCGGATCATCTCACCGGCGACGTATGCGGCGTTGGTTGGCCCCATCGCGCCGACGAACGTGGCGACGCAGTCGTAGTCACGGGCCTTTGCACATGGCCGGGAGAAGCGGTAGTAGTACTGGCTCGTGCGGGGGTCGAACTCGGAGCGGGCGTCTTGCTGGATCTGCTCCCGAAGTTCTTGAAACTCCTCGCGCAACGCGATGATGATCGCTGTGTCACATCTGTCGTCCATTGATCCAGCCTCCTCCGTTTCATCCGCTGTCAGCGAAGGTGGCGCGCCATCAGCCTCTACGGCCCGGATCACGCCGAGACGCAGGAGTCCGCGAACAGGCCCGAGCTCCTCTACCGGATTCGCGCAGAGCTGAGCGACTACGGTTACCTCGTCTGTTGCTCGCTGAACAGGCGTCCTTCGCACGAGGTCACGGTCGTGCAACGCGAGTCGGACATCGGCGTTCGACGCCTCTTCGCGCAGGTCAATCGGTTCACCGAGGCCACGAGCTACGTGCGCTAAGAGCTCGCTCCACCAGTCGCTGGCCTGTGACTGCTGGCTTACGCTGAGTACCTGCCCGCTCCACTTGGCGAGATCAAGGTCAACCTCGTCTTGGAGGGCCAGGCATGCGAGAAAGATCCCGAGCAGGGCGACGGGATCCACGCAGAAGCCAGCCGGAGACCCTTCGATCCTGAGGGGGCGCTCCAGAAGCCAGAGCAACTCCTCGCGCATCACCGCCGAGAGAGACAGCTCGCCGAGGGCAACGGCATACCCAAGAGCAGCGACTCTCGTGTAGCTCCTGACGTGCTTCTCCTGCGCCAGGATGCCCTCTACGACACCATCCTCGGGGGTCGTGCGAAGGGCCCATAGCGCGAACAAGTGGATGGTCGGCCGATCCGGAAGCTCCTTTACGGCGAGTTCGAGGTGCTGCGCCGCTCGGTTGAGGAGAAGCCGCTGGGCCTCCGCGCGCTCCGCGCTCACAGGAACCAGCCCTTCGTCGCCAGCTTGCCGCGCAGCACACTCGGATCAAAGCCCGGGAGCGTGCTCAGGTTGCCCAGGAGTCCCGCGATCAAGTTGGAGTAGCCGATCGTCACGGGCATCGATGCGGGGAAGAAGTCCCGCCATGAGTGTGCGGCGAACATGGCGACCTGCTTGGTCAGGTAGTCCATGTCTTGGAAGGTCGAGCGAGGGTGCAGGTTGAGCTTGATGGGTCGAGGTAGGCCTTGTGTAGGGAGCTTCACGTCCTTGGGGCCTGTGAGGACCAGAAGCGTCTCGTTGGGAGACAGATGGGTGTACGTCCTTCGCTCGGGCGCGAAAACGCCCTTGACGGATCTGCCTGAACCGCGCTGATTCGGATCGAAGATGACGCAGTCATGCCGCCCCGCTACATGCAGGAATGCGTAGTCGAGGTCGTAACCAGTGAGCGCCTGGACGACCTGCTCAACCGCGTCCGCCTCGGTGTACTTCACCGGCTTGAAGCAATGGAACACGATGCGGATCGCGTCGCCTGGCCGCCAGTTGAGCTGGGCCTTCACTCGTTGAATGGCAGCCTTGAGCGTGCGAACCAACTCGGCCTTGAACTCGGAGTATGGGACGCAGTTGGATGTGTTCGCCAGCCAGTAGCTGCCGTCACCAGTGAACACGGTCGTCACGCCCAGATAGCGCCGTCTGTCACCGAAGCGTCCCTGGCCGACCAGCGCGGTGCTGAGCCCGATCACGAGCTCATGGGTGATCGTGGAGCTGACGGGCAATAGCCAGGGGATTCCGCCGAGCTTCGAGTAAGTAGCGAGCGAGATGTTGTTGAGCGTGTACCGGAGGTTGTACTCCGGCATCTGCGTCGTCTCGTACTCAAACTCCTGAACCGGAATGCCGTGCTGGAAGAAGGTGGCCTTCGTGACGAGATATGGGTTGCGCTCGCCGTGAAGCTTGTGGAATACCTCGTCGGTCTGCACGAAGGCGAAATCCCAATTGCCAGACGTCGACTCGATGGCCTGGAGGGCCGCGGCCCGGTAGTCGGCAGCCGCCGGAGTCTGGGTCTCGAAGAACTCGAGGTCGAGACCTTCAACGTCGTACTTGCGGAGGAACCCGTTCTCGAAGACCTGAGGCTGCCGAGATCGGCTCGGGATGCCGTCACGGAGCCGGCGTAGGAACAGCTCGACATCACCCCGCCGACGGGCCTGGCAGATCACGCAAACTCTCGGACGACGCGGAGTGAACGACTCTCTCGTGAGCGGTCCATGTCGGTCGAGGCCCTTGTCGGCAGACCGGTGCACACGCTCTCGAGTGTGATCGAACGTGTAGAGGACGCTGGGGGCCTTCTTCGGCTGGAGTCGGGTACCGGCGACGAACTGCCCCACATCTACACGCAGCCCGGGCATGACCTCGAGTTGAGCAGTAGCGAGATGTGCTCGAACCGCCTCAATCTGCTCAAGCCGTCCTGGACCGGCCTGAAGTTCGGCCTGAAGTCGCGACAGCCGCCTGAACACCTCTCCGTGTTTCTTCGGGAGGATGGCTCGGACGCACGCATCGAGGGCCTCACGGCGCGGCTCCAGAAAGCAGTCGCTCGCTGGGATGCTGCGGACGCCCTCGTCCTGACAGTCTTCCAGCTCAAGCGTGGAGCCTCGAACGCCAGCCACCCGACCAAGAGCATCGAATCTCGGAGCCAAGTGTGGCCCCCTGCTCGCGAGCTTCCCGACATAGCGGTCAATGAGGGGGACGCCGATGCGCAGTAGCTCAGCGCACGTAGCGTCGATGCCGACCTTCAAGAAAAAGTCGAACAGGATTCCGTTGATCGTCTCCCCGGAGTCGACTTGAATCGAGCGGGTCGTCAATTCATGTTGGACACGAAAGGCGAGCCAGTCAGGCAGACCGGCTGGGGCTGCTGCCTTGTGAAGGAGATCCTTCGCTTGCTCCACCAGCACGCAAAGCGGTCGAACCCGGCGAATCACCCGCTCGTGGGAGCGGAAGTAGCGAAACAGGCCGTGCTGGACGAGCGCGAGCACCAACTCGGGGTGTGCGGAGAGGAGACGGGTCTCAGTCTCGTTCCCGAGTGAGCGCAGCTCTCGGGCCACCGGGATCGTGATGATGCTGTCCCCCTCGCGGCGGAGCACATAAGAGAGATCGTGCAGGTCACGAAGTCCCTGCAGGTGGTCCTTCCCTTGGTAGTCCAAGACGCCGACTTCAATCTCCGCGTCTGCGCAGGAGACGGGAGCGAAGTTCAAGACGAGGTCCGTGTACGGCGGTGCCTTTGCAGCTTGGCCCCTCGAGGGGCGGTTTCTGGGAGTCCTGGTTCGCACGGGCAGACGGCCTTCCCTTGTAGGGATCGGTAACCCGCCGAAGATGAGGACGAGGTCTGACATCTAGCGGCCTGTCAGGCGTGTTTGTTCTGGCGGGCGCGTAAGTGCCTATTTTCGGCTGTTTTGTGGTGGCTGTCTCGGACTCGTGGCGATGGGGCAGGTGGTCCCAGGTCCGTGCATCCTCACCCACATGCTCCTCCCAGGAATCACCCTCCGCGAACTCGCCTTCATCCGCGACGTGCTCGTCCCTCGCGCGTGGGTTCAAGGCGCCGAAGTCGACGAACTCATCCGCCTGCGGGCGAGGATCGACGGAATCTTCGCGGCAGTGCAGGAGCCGCCTGCACCGCCTGAGGCGGGCCCGCCACCCCCACCCGTTGAGCCTGCCCCCGCCGGGCGGAAGAAGAAGCCCCGGCACTCGGAAAAGCAGCGAGGCTCACCCCCTCCCCATGACGGGAGCTGACCCGTGGCAGCCCCGCCCCTGCAGTTGGAGATCCAGGGGGACCAGAGCCACTTCCGCTTCGACGTCCCAGGTCCCCTCGAACCGCGCCTCGAGCCCGTGTGGAAGGAGGCTGCCAACCCGCCTCAGGTCATCGAGATCCGGGAGGTGTGGGAGATCCCGGGCGCGCGCCTCGTCTCGTCCGACGGGAGCCCCGCGACGTTCTGGCGCGAGTGGAAGGCGTTCCTGGCCCGCCTGCGCGTCCGGGGCCAAGGCTTCCCCCTCTGGGTCCGCCTGATCCGCGACCCCGCGGGCGCGGCCCAGGTTGTCTGGACGCTCGGCCCGCCCGACTACGAGCACTTCAAGATCGAGGAGCTGTCGGCGGGCAGCGACGAGCTCGCCCCCACGGCGACCTGGCAGGTGCTGGTCCCGGTGACCCTCGTCGTCTCCGCCGTCCAGCGCTTCGCCGACCCCAACGGGATCGTCGGGTGGGACCAGGAGGTCAGCTCATCCTTCGACCCCGGCGGGCTGCACGTCTTGGAGTGGCGCACCGCCCTCACCACGCGGGAGGGCGTCGACGCCGTGGACAAGGCGCGGCGCTTCGGGCGCATCGACATCACCCCCTTCGGCGGCAGCTACTCCTACGCGACCAACGGACCGGACGGCGTGGAGGTCGTCGCCACTGACGCCGACGAGCAGAACCGTCGCACCCCGACCGCCTGCACGGTGGTCTCGCGGATCAAGCAGTGGGGCGTCCACGTCGGGACCACCTCCCCGGGCAGCAGCCCCACGGAGGTCGGCTACTCCGTCCGCACCCGGATCGAGAAGGACGAGCGCTCGACCACCTACCGCGCCTCGGCGCGCGGCCCTGGTGCGCTCACCTGGGTCGAGGGGCGACGCCCCGGCGGGCCGATCGAGACGTCCGAGCTGTTCCACGAGGAGGCGATCCGCTACGTCGAGGGCACGTGGGTCGTGAAGGAGCCCGCCCCGGACGAGCCGGACAAGCCAGAGGGCGTGCGTTGGCAGATCCAGACCGAGATCTCGGGCGGCCACGTCGACTTCGACTTCGAGCCGGTGGTCGGCGGCTTCGAGCCGGTGCTGTTCGAGGGCGCGATCCTGCCCTGGCGCCTGAGCGTTGCGATCAAGGGGCGCAAGCGGGGCGGCGAGGGCAAGCCCGAGGAGCTGAAGCTGCCCGGCGTCCTCCCGGCGCCCTGGCTCCTCGACCGAAACAGCTCCCGCGAGAAGGACCCCTTCGTCGCCGAGTTCGGGACCGACGCCGACTCCCACCTGTGGGCCCGGGAGGCCAACCTCGTCTATTGGGCGAAGGAGAAGCCGAGCGAGTCCCCCGCCAAGCAGCTGCGCGCTTCCCAGCCCGTCGCGAGCTACTACCTGTGACGGGCCCTGAGCCTGACGTCCGCGTCGTGGTCCTGGGAATCCGACGCCAAGAGCGCCGCCTGCGGCGCCTGCTCCGCGAGCGCGCGAGGGCCGAGAAGCTCGCGCGCGAGGTGCTGCGGGACCTCGAGCGGGCAGACCGCGAACTGAAGCGCGTCGCGAGGAAGGTGCGGCGTGGCTAGGGAGATCCTGCTCCGCTTCCGGACCAAGAACTACGAGCGCGCCAAGAAGGTGGCCGAGCGGATCGCCGAGCGCGCCAAGAAGACGCTGGCGACCGCCAAGGACCTCGGCGGTGAGCTGAAGGAGAGCCTCCAGCAGACCCAGAAGGCGGCAGAGCTGCGCAAGCGCGGCGCTGGCCTCGGTCGGCGGGGCGCCGCTGCGTCCGGGCGCGACCTCCTGGCGGGCCAGCGCAAGGGCTTCGGCGAGCTGCTCGGGACCGTGGGTGAGGCGCGCGAGAAGGGCGAATCCTTCGCCAACATCCTGTTCGGCGGACAGGACATGACCCAGGCCTTGCCGTCGCTCATCAGCGGCGTGGGTCAGTTCATTCCGGGGCTCGGCCCCTTCATGACCCTCCTCGCCCCGCTCACCGAGAAGCTCCTCGGCTACCTCGAGGAGCGCCTCCAGCAGGAGCTCGCCAAGCAGGAGGCGCTGTTCACCGCCCGGCTGGAGGAGGAGCGGTTCCGCCGCGACTACAGCCGGCGCCTGGAGGAGGACCCGGCCTTCGCCCGCGAGCAGGCCAAGCAAGCCCTGCAGCAGACCCTGCGCGAGGAGGCCGTGCTCGGGAAGCGGATCCAGAAGACGACCGCTGACCTCCTGACCGACCTCGAGCTATGAGCGGCACCGTCGCGACCTACCAGGGCTTCCCCTGCCGAGACGTCCGCTTCCGGCGCACCCGCGGCTGGCGCGCGGACACCACCTCGGTGCTGCTCTTCGCCGCCGACTTCCCCCACGGCTTTCAGTTCGTGACCCCGTCGCCCGGCGACCTGAACCGGCTGAGGATGCGCACGCAGGGCCAGCCCGACCTGAGCGCGATCCGCGGCAACCAGCAGCGCCGCCCGCGCGCGCTACCCAAGCAGCGGCGGCTCAACTTCGCCGGAAACCTGGTCATGGCTGAGGTCGACCGCGAGGGCAATCAGTACCTGGCGGTCGTCGATCCGCTGTTCTGCGTGTCGCTCGAGACGGTCAAGCGCAACGCGGACGGCACGATCGCTGTCGTCCGCGCCCGCCTGGTCGACGCCCGCTTCTTCTACGCGCACGGATTCCTATCCCCCTGCACACTACGCACAACAAGCTGGAGCGACTCCAGGAGCGCCGTGCCCTCCACGTCCCCGAACAGGAACCGGTGGCGCTTGCGCTTGCGCCCCTTGGCCGGGGGCTCGGTCTCGAAGGTCAGCTCGACCCGGTGCACGACCCGCTGGAAGAGGAGCCGCAGCTCCTCGGGGGTGGCGTCCTCGGATGCGCTGGCTAGGTCCTCCAGGAGGGAGAGCACCTCTTCGGCCTCCTGCTCGACGTCGCGCGCCTCGGCCTGCTGTTCGCCGGCCTCGGCCAGCTCACGGGCGATCTCGTCACAGCGGGCGTCCCAGGCGTCGATCTGCTCGCTGATCCGGCCCGCGACCTTGGGCGAGACGTGGCCCATGTTCTGGACGGCCTGCTCGATCTTGGACTGGAGGCGGCCCCGCTCCTTCTCCAGGCGCTGGACGTCCACGGTGGGTGAGGCGTCTGAGCGCTCCCGGCGCAGGATCCGGGGCACCTTGCGCCGCAGCGCGGGGAGGAGCTCCGGGTCGACGGCGTAGGCCTCTTGGAGGCGGGTCAGGATCGCCCGCTCGAGGCCCCGGCGGTCCACCTGGTAGGGCTCGCAGGACTGGCGGTGGGAGTAGCCCCCGCACTTGTAGCGCTCGTAGTGGTAGCGGGCGCTCCGCTTGAACACCTGGGAGAAGCCGTGCATGCCCGAGCCGCAGACCGTGCAGAAGACGAGGCCCGAGAGTGGATAGCGCTTCTTGACCTTCCTGGCCGAGCCGCTCTTCTTGGCCCGGGAGGAGAGGAGCCGGTTGGCCTTGTCGAACAACCTCCGCTCGACGAGCGCCTCGTGGTGGTCAGGGACTCGGACCCAGTCGTCGGGGTCGTTCCGGCGCTGGCCGCGGGAGCGCTTCGCCACCGCCTTGCCCTTGGACACCCGGAAGAACTTCCCGCAGGTGCTCTTGTTCCAGACCAGCTCGCCCAAGTAGGAGCGGTTCCTGAGGACCAACCGCACCGTCGTGTCGTTCCACTGCCCGCCCTGCGGGGCTGGGATCTCGTCCTCGTTCAGCTCGACCGCCAGGCTGCGGAGGCCGACCTCCCCGCTCGCGTAGCGGCGGAAGATCCGCTGCACCGTCTCGACCTCGCCCGGGTCGCCCGCAACCCAGCGGGCCTCCTCCTCTTGCATCTTGCGGTGGCGGACGGTCCGGCGGACGTGCCGCTCCGTCCCGTCGGTCCCCACGATCACCTTGGCGAAGCCGTAGGGCGGCGGGCCGCCGGGCACGTCCCCCGCCAGGATCCGGCGGACCTGGCCCCGGATCACGTCGACGCTCAGGTTCCTGAGGAACTCGCCGCCCTGGTGGTGCTCGATCACTCCCATCAGGGTGTCGACCAGCGTGTTCCCCGAGGCGCTGGCGCCGTGCAGGAAGTGGATCCGCCAGCCGGTCCGCTCGATCTGGCGCTCCAGCAGGAGGCCGTCGCGCGGATCGCCAGGACGGGCCAGGCGGTTGCGCTTCCAGCACACGAGCGTGCCCTTCTCGTCCGAGGACTCGAGGTAGCTCAGCAGGGCCCGGATCCCGGGCCGGTCGAGCTCGCTCCCAGACACCCCCTCGTCGCCGAAGACCTTCAGCAGGGTGTGACCCGACTCCTTAGCCCATGCGCGGATCTCGGCCTCCTGGTCCTTGGTCGAGTGCTCCTGGCTCTCGGTCGAGCAGCGCACGAGCCCGACGGCCGGTAGGGGGGATGTACAGGTGATGGTAGGGTTCGGGTCAGCCACGGGGACCTCCACAACAGGTCGCTGAGGTTAGGACCGACTCGGTGGTACCAACACCGGGTCGGTCCGCTTGCATCTCAGACCCTACCAAGGCCCTCATCACCCGGCAACGCGCTCCTCTCCTGGGTTTGCGGGCCTCTGACGGCCCTCCTGGCGCCGGAGCCAGACCGCTACCAGGAACTCGGCCAGGGCCTCGAGCGCCTCGTCCGCCGCTTGGGCGTCGTAGGGGCTGAACCGGACCTGGAGCCGGGGGGCGAGATCCTCCTCCTTTGGGGCCATACCCCGAGCATCGGTACTCGTGGGACAGGACCCGCCTTCGGACCGAACGCGTCCTGAGGGCGCGCGGGCTGTCCGGACCGCTGTCGCCGTTCGGTCCAAACGTGTCGCGGTCCCACGTGGCGGTACCACTGAAGAGAGCAGGAGGACAACCGTACGTGGCGACGGACCTGAGGGACGGTCCCCCAGGCCCGAAGGCACGCTCAACAGACCAAGGCCGGTCA
>CALDQK010001281.1 GCA_937911525.1 uncultured bacterium | reverse complement strand
GCAGAACTCTCGGTTGTGCCAAGCAGCCCACGTGGCGCTTCCCGGGCAGAACTCTCGGTTGTGCCAAGCAGCCCACGTGGCGCTTCCCGCCGACGCGCTTTGCGATCGCGGCTTCGGCTGCGATCCTGGCCCAATGCCCGCGACGAACCCCGACGAAGCGTTCCGCTCGCCCACGCTGCCCGGCGTGCAGATCTCGCAAGGCTGCACTGAGCCGGCGGCGGTCGCGCTCTGCGCCGCCTTGGCCGCGCGCGCCGTGGGCGGTGAGGTCGAGGCGGTGACCCTGGTCTGCGACCGCAACACGCTCAAGAACGCCCACGCGGTGCAGATCCCTGGCGGCGGCGGGGCCCGAGGCGCTCGCTTCGCGGCTGCCCTCGGAGCCAGCGGCGGGGACCCGGCGCGCGGGCTGGCGGCGCTGGCCGAACTCCCTGCGGGAGCGCTGGAGCAGGCCCGCGCGCTGATCGCGGCGGACGCCGTCGTCCTGGAGGTCGCCGACACGGATCGCGCGCGACTCTGGATCGAAGCGCGCGTGAACACGACCCGCGGCGAAGGTCGAGCCCGCCTGGAGGACAGCCACTCTCGCGTGACCCTGCTCGAGGCTGCGGGGGCGCCTGCGACGCTCCCCTCCTGGGCCAGCGCCGAGGCAGGACAAAGCGACCCGCGCTGGGAGGGCGCAGGCCTGGCGGACGTGGTGGCCTCCGCCGAGCGGACGAACACCGCGGAGCTGGCTCGCTACCTGGAAGGGCTGGAGCTCAACCTGGCGGCCGCTCGGCATGGCACGAGCTACGCGGCGGCGACGGCGTGCGAGGAGCTGGCCACCCGCGCCGAGCTCCTCGCCGCAGCCGGCTCGGAGGCGCGGATGGGCGGACTCGAGGTCGCGGTCATGACCAGCGGCTTTAGCGGCAACCAAGGCTTCGTCGCCACGCTGCCAGTGTGGGTCGTCGCCGAATCGCTCGGCGCCGAACGCGAGGAGCTGGGGCGCGCCTTGGCGCTGAGCCACCTGGTCGGCAGCTACGTGCGCGCCTCGACCGGCGTGCTCTCTCCGCTCTGCAACGCAGTCCACGCCGCCAGCGCTGGAGCTGCCGCGGCCTGCGCGCGGCTCCTGGGGGGCGACCTGAGAGCCATGGAGCAGGCCGCACAGCTCGCCTTGGCCACGGCCGCCGGCACCCTCTGCGACGGGGCCAAGCTCGGCTGCTCCCTCAAGACCGGCCTCGGCGCCGGCCAAGCCGTGCGCTGCGCGCAGCGCGCGGTGGCGGGCGCGACGCTCCCGGCCGCCGGGATCGCGGGGCCCACCCTGGGGGACACGGCGCGCAACCTGGCGCGCCTGGCTCACCCCGCCCTCCAGGCCGCCGACGAGCTGCTGCTGCGCACGACCCTCGAGGGGACCGAGAGCTAGCTGCCCTGGTTTGGGAAGAAGGGGTTGCCGATCAGCCCCTCGTCCTTGCGCTCCCCCTGCTCGCCGCGCTCGATCGCGCTCAGGCAGCGCTCGACGAAGCCGCCCTCGAGCAGCTTGCGCAGCTCGCGCGCGCTGGCGGGGCGCTGGTCGGGCTCCTTGGCCAGCAAGCGGGCCACGAGCTGCTCGAGCTCGGCGGGCCAAGGGACCTTGGGGCGCACCTCGGCCAGGGTCCGCGGCACGCCGACCAGGTGCTCCTTGAGGAAGGCGTAGGGCGTGGGCGCCTGGAGCGGCAGCCGCCCGCTCAGCAGCTCGAAGAGCACCACGCCGAGGGCGTAGAGGTCGACTCGGGCGTCGAAGGGCTCGCCCGCGACGGTCTCGGGGGCCACGTAGGCTGGCGAGCCCGAGATCGCGCCCGTGGCCGTGCGGAAGTCGTCCTCGCCCTGGAGCTCGCTCTGGAGCCGGGCGATCCCGAAGTCGACGATCAACAGGCGCCCGCGTCCGGCCTGGACCATGACGTTGGCCGG
Organism: uncultured bacterium; assembly: GCA_937911525.1. Taxonomy (GTDB): domain Bacteria; phylum Planctomycetota; class J058; order J058; family J058; genus NORP233. The sequence continues at coordinate 23,473 of CALDQK010001281.1, read as the reverse complement.
CTTGAGGTCGCGGTGGATCACCCCCGCCCGATGGATCGACTCGAGCGCCTCGACGAGCTGGCGCAGGTAGCCGAAGGCGACCTGCAGAGGCAGCCCCTGGCCGCCCGCGTCGAGCAGCTCCTGGCGCAGGCTGGCCCCGGCGATCGCGGAGAGCGCCATGTAGTGGGTGCCGTCCGCGGCGATCCCCTCGTCGATCAGGCGCACAGCGCTGGCCTGGTCGAGGCGGCGACAGATCCGCGCCTCGCGGCTGAAGCGCTCGGTGTCCTCGGGGCTGGCGAACTCGGGCCGCAGCACCTTCAGCGCGACCAGCGGACCCGTTCCCCGGCGGCGGGCCAGGTAGACCGAACCGGCCGCGCCGCGCCCGAGGCGCTCGCTGACCTCGTAGGGACCGACGCTGCCCGAGACCTCGACCGTGTTGCCCTTGCCCTGGAAGCGAGCCCGCTCGATGTGCTTGCTCTCTTCGTCCGTGAGGGTCGAGGTCGCCCAGCCCGCGTCCGGATCGTCCTCGACCTCCTCGTCGAGGGCGATCGCCGCCGCCAGCCGCTCGCGAGCCAAGTCCACCGCCCGCAGGGTGTGGCTGGTGCGGAAGAGCACCGGCAGCCGGAACACACTGGTGTCGACGTGCCGGGTCGGCAGGAGGGGCCGCGCCACCCCGCGGAAGTCCTCGTCCTCGTAGCGGCGCAGGACGCGCAGGTCCTCGCGCAAGAGCTTCTCGCGCGCGCGCCGGTCGAGCTGCTCGTGCTGAGCCGGCGTCAGTCGCCCGCGCTCGACCAGCAGCTCGCCGATCCGCCGCCGGTAGGCGTGCAGCTCGACCTGGGCGATCAGCTCGCAGGCCTCGTCGGCGCCGAGGCCCTGCTGCTCGAGCAGGCGCAGGTAGATCGCCTCGTGGCGGACGTGCTCGAAGAGGGCCACGTAGCGGCGGATCGCAGCGTATTGCTGGCGGTCGAGCTGGGCGTTCCAGGCCAGGCGGCTGACGAGGTCGAGGCTCGTGTCCGGCTCGTCGCTGGTCACGCGCAGCTGCTTGCGCACCCGCTGGGGAGGAACCCAGCCAAGCTGCACGAGCAGCTTCCCCGCCACGATGTCTGCTGGGACCAACACCAAGCTCAGGGTAGCTCGCCAAGTCGGGGTGAGCACCTCGGAGGTGTGAGACGCCCCTGCTTCAGCGCGGCAGGCCAGGATAGGGCACGACGACAGCCGGATCCATCCTCTCGCCGTCAGCTGCCGATCAGCGCCAGATCAGCGGAGCCTTCGTCCTCAGCTCGGGATCGAGGCGGACGAAGGCGTCCACGAGCAGCTCGCGTCGCATGACCTCGGGCAGTCGCGCGAGCGCCTCGCGCTCTCCCGCGCGAGCGGCAGCCAGGACGTTGTGCGGTTCCCCCGCGGCGAGCTGCGTGCGCTCGGGCACGGCGCCGCGCGCGAGGCGCAGGTAGGCCAGCAGCGCGCGCTCGCGCGGGGTCGTGGCCAGGAGGGCAGGTGGGATCTGGGGCGGAGTCGCGGCGGCCTTGGCGTGGAAGAGCGCGAGCTGTCCGAGGGCGCCCCGCAGGGGCAGGCGCGGGATCAACTTCAAGAGCAAGGCCTTGGCCATGCGGTGCCTGCTGCGCGCGAAGGAGGCGATGACGTCCTCGCACGCGCCCGCCTCGTCGCCTAGTTGGAGGCGGGCCAGGGCCCGCTGATAGAAGGGCCACCAGTGGCCGAGGGTCGGCTTCAGTCGCTCGAGGCGCTCGAGCGCCTCGGAGTAGCGTCCGGCCAGGTTCAGCAGCTCTCCCTCCTGGGCCGGCCGCTGAAGCCCCTCCCTCCAGGCGGCTTGGGAACGAGCCAGCGCGGCCTCCAGCAGCTTGGGGTCGCGCTCTTGGCGGTAGCGCTGGGTCAAGAGGGCGGCCTCGCCGGCGAGGTTGCGCTGCCAGTCCAGCGACTGGGGGTCGAGCAGCTCGCGAGCGAGGGCGTGACCCGCGGCGCCCTGGGGCAGGGCGTAGCGCCCCCAGCCCATGAGCAGGCTGCGCAGCCGGACTGGGAGGCCGGTCCTCTCGAGGTGCGCAGCCGCCTCCGCCGGCGTGAGCGCTAGCCGAGCGCCGAGTCGCTGGCACGCAGCGCTGTCGCCCGCGATAACCGCCACTTGAGCCGCACGCACGAGGGTGTCCGTCTGGACCTCACGCGGCAGCGCAGAGGCTGCGCACGCTTCGAGCCGCGCTCGCCAGGCCGAGAGCTGAGCCGCGGAGGGCGCCGCGCCGACGGGCAGCCCCGCCGCCTCCCGAGCACCCAAGGCGCAGCCCAGGTGAACCTCGCGCGCCGCGGCGATCCACTCGCGGTAGGCCGCGTGCGGCGGCTCGCTGGAGGGGCTCCAGCGCAGCGCCCGGAACTCGACGACCTCGGCCACGGACCCGACGCGCGCAGGCTCCCCCTCGCTCGCAGGCAAATGCACCACCGAGAGCGCGGCCAAGCGCTCGCCTTCGCGCCAGAGCTCGGCGTGGACGAGGCCGGACTCGTAGCGCAGCCGCAGCCACCCCGTCGTGGGCGCGCTCAGCCGCTGCTCCGCCAGGATCAGCTCGCGCCGCCGGCGCGGGCGGAGCACCAGGCGGAAGCCGGCCTCGCTCAGCTCGCAGCGGAGCGGGCCGCGGGCGAGGAAGGGCCCGCCGCGACGCGCGGGGCTGGGCCCGCGCACGAAGGCCGCCGCGAGCTCGCCCCCCTGGCCCCAGCGCCCGACCTCGGCGCCCGCCAGGCGATCCGGTCGCAGCGGGACTCCTTCGATCCAGGCCTCGCGCAGCTCCTCCACGGCTCCGTACACGCCGAGGGTCCCGCTCGGCGCCGGCGCGGCCAAAGCCGCGTCGATCTCCTCGCCGAGGCCGCGCCCGCTCCAGCGAGCGCGCGGCGCGAGCCCGCCCGGGGAGAGCTCCAGCCAGCTCAGCTCGCCGAAGTCCAGCCCCTCGGCCGACCAGCGCCCCAGGGCGTCGAAGGCGTCGACTCCGCGGTGGAAGGTCAGCGCGAGCCCGCGCGGCTTGGCGCCGTGCGCGTCCGGGGCGTAGACGGGCGGGAAGACCATGCCCGACTCGTCTGGGTCACCGAGCACCAGGCGCCAGCTCTCGACCGCGCGCACCTGAACCGCCGCCCGCGGAGCCCGCCACAGCGAGCGCCCGAGCATTGCGCCCCCCGCCGGGCCCAGCTGCCAACTCACCCCGCCCGTGGGGAGCGCCTCGACCAGCCCCAGCTTGCCCTCCGCCAGGCGCACGTCCTCTCGCTCTGGCTCGAGGAGGAGCAGGTCGGGGGTGACCTGGTAGTCGACGCGCAGCCGACCGCCAGCGACCTCGCGGACGGCGCCCGCGAAGAGCTCCTCGCGGGCGGCGGGCGCGAGGGGATCGACGACCCCCGCGCTCCAGCAGGCCCCGGAGAGATCGCGCGGGTCGAGGCCGCTCGCGCCAGCGGGCTCGCTCCAGGGAGGCAAGAGGTCGCTCGCCTCCGGGCTCGGCGCGGGCGCGCTCGGCGCGGAGCTCGCGAGCTGGGGTCCGTCCCCAGGCGCCGAGTCGGGCGCCAGGCCCCAGCCGGCCAGCAGGCCGAGCGCGAGCAGGAGGGCGACCCCCAGCGCGAGCAAGGGCGCCCGGCCGGGGTGCGAGTCAACCGGGGCGCCCGCGCGGAGGATCTGGGCGACCTCGGCCGCGCTGGGCCGGTCAGCGGGCTCCTTCTCCAGGCAGCGCAGGGACAGGCGCGCGAGCCAGGCGGGGACCCGCGCGTTGAGCGCGTCTGGAGAGGAGATCCGGGGGTCCTGGAGCTGGACCAGGAGCTCGAGCGGCGAGTCGGCCACGAGCGGCGGCTGGCCGGTGAGGGCGTGGTAGAGGATCGCGCCCAGACCCCACACGTCGACGCCGGTCCCGTCCTCGCGCGCGCCGCGGGCCTGCTCGGGCGCCATGTAGAGGGGCGTCCCCACCAGGCAGCCGGTCTCGGTGAAGCGGCTGGCGTCGAGGACGCGGACCAGGCCGAAGTCGGTCAGCATGGCCCGTCCGTCCTGGCGCACGAGCACGTTGCTCGGCTTGAGGTCGCGGTGGGTGACCCCCAGCCCGTGCGCGTAGGCGACGGCCTCGGCGACCTCGCCCACGATCCGCGCGGCCTCCTCCGGCTCGAGGGGCCCGCCCCGGAGCAGCCGCTCGAGGTCCTGGCCCTCGACGAGCTCGAGCGCGAGCCACGCCGGCGGCCCCGCGCCGCTCCCCAGGCAGCGGACGACGTGCGGGTGATCCATGCGCGTCAACTGCTCGCACTCGCGCTGGAAGCGGCGCAGCCCGCGATCCCCGGGGCGCAGGTTCGGGCATACCTTGAGCGCCACCTCCTGCCCGTCTCGGCCCCGGGCGCGGTAGACCGCGCCCATGCCGCCCCGGCCCAGCTCGGAGACGAGCTGGTAGTCGCCCAGCCTCACCCGCGGGGCTCGAGGCTCGTGCTGGATCTCCGCCGCCCAGGCGCGCTGGATCGCCGCCCACACGCCGGTGGGCAGATCGCAGCGCCGCAGCGCCTCGAGGAGTGCTCCGCGCTCGCGCAGCTCGAGCGCGGCGAGCACGGCGCCGGGGTCGGCGATCAGCCCCAACTGGCTCGCTCCCTCGATCACCTTGCGCAGGCTGGCCCGGGTGGCCTCTCCAACGATCGGCATGCTCGATTCTGCCGAGGAGCCGCTCTGCGGTGCAAGCTCGGAGCGCGCCCGTCGCGTGAACGCGCTGGAGATTGCCTAGAGCAAGGTCATGGCGATCGCAGCTGCGGCAACGGCCAGCGGGACGAGCGCCATGAAGCCGACCAGGAGCCGGAAGGAGCGCTTCGCGGGCAGGACCTTGGGCTTCGCCGGGCGGTGCTCCGGCAGAGGCGCAGCGCGCAGGTCGGGGTCGAGGGTGTTGGGGTTCGTGTCGGTCTTCATGGGTTCTCCTTTCGTCACCCAGAACACTGCAAAGGGCAGGCCGAGTCCGATCCAAGAGGAAGAACGGGTCGGCGTCGTCCCCTAGCCTGAGCGCTCCTCGTCCGCGCGTCGTTCGGGGTCGACGCCGCGCTCGATCAAGTCGAGCTTGCGCTCGAGCTCTCGCCGCTCGCGCGCTCGCTTCTGCTCCTCGTCCAACCACGCCTGGCGGTGCTTCGCGTAGGCCTTCTGCCACAGGGCTCGGGCCCGCTTACCCTCTGCGCGCGCCTCCTCCTCGCTGGCTTGCTTGGAGAGCTTCAGCTCGTCCGCGAGAGGGTTCAGCCCGGTCAAGGCGCGCAGCGCCGCGTCGAGGTTCAGGTGGTAGCCCACCAGCTCGTAGGCGGGGCCGCTGTTGAAGGCTGCGATCAGCGCGCTCGGCGCGTCGTCACGCATGGCGAGCCAGCGCACCTGCTTTGGCTCCTGTCCGGCGAGGGCTGTGAGCGCCTGCGCTGCGGTCCGCGCCGACCAATAGCGCTTCGAGCCGAGCACTTCGCAGAGGAAGAGGGTCGCCTTGACGCCGTAGGCCTTGACGACCTCGTCACGGCGCTTCCAGCGGATCTTGCGCGTCCCGCCTTGCTGCTGAATGTAGGCGAAGTTCTCAATGCGCTCGCGGATCTCCGCCCTCTGCTTCGCGTCGACGGCGACCTCAGCCAAGCGCTCCTGAGGGGTCGGGCCGAGCTCCTCGAGCCGCTTCGAGTAGCGCTCGCGGAGCTGCTCGAGATCTCCGGGGGACGGATCGTCCTCGGGTGTGCTGTGGGCGGGCGCCGCGAGGAGGGAGAGCAGGGCGAGCAACATGAAAAAGGAGGCGGGAGTGTTCATGCTCGACAGCCAGCAAGGCCCGTGCCAGCTCACCCAGGGACGTCGCGGGGAGTCAGGCTTCCTCGCGATTTGGAGCGGGACTGCAGCGTCCCGAGGGGACCTTTGGGTCGCGCTCGCTTGGATCCGGCGGACTCGCTCGAGCGGGAGCTCGACCTGCGCGCTCGCGGAGGGCCGCTAGACTGCGCGCCTGGCCGAGGAGGCGACATGGGCGAGCGGGTGGTGCTGATCGACGGGAGCGCGCTGATCTTTCGCGCCTACTACGCGATCCCGAGCAGCTTCCGCACCTCGCAGGGGCTGCCCACCAACGCGATCTATGGGTTCGCGACCATGTTCCGCAAGCTGCTCGGCGGCAAGCGCCCCCGCTACGGGGCCGTCGTGTTCGACCCGCCGGGGCCGACGGTCCGGGCCGAGAAGTATCCCGAATACAAGGCCGAGCGCCCCCGCATGGGCGAAGACCTCTTCGTGCAGCTGGAGTGGATCGACGAGCTGGTGCGCAAGCACGGCTTCCCGGTCCTGCGCGTGCCGCGCTACGAAGCGGACGACGTGATCGGGACGCTGGCCAAGCAGGCCGTCGAGGCCGGGCACGAGGTCGTGATCGTGTCGGGCGACAAGGACTTCGCCCAGCTGATCACCGACCAGGTCAAGATGTTCGACCCCTTCAAGGAGGGCTCGGGCGTGACCTACGACCCCGAGCTGGTGCGCAAGAAGTGGGGCGTGCGCCCCGAGCAGTTCGTGGACTACCTCGCGCTGGTCGGCGACAAGGTCGACAACGTGCCTGGGGTGCCGGGGATCGGCAAGAAGGGCGCCAGCCAGCTGCTGGAGCAATACGGCAGCCTGAGCGAGATCCTGGCCCACAGCGACGAGCTCAAGGGGCGCAAGAAGACGACCCTCAGCGAGAACCGCGAGCTCGCGCTCCTCAGCCAGGACCTGGTCACGATCGTGACCGACGTGCCCCTCGCCGAGGCCCTCCCGCCCGAGCGAGGGCTCGAGGCGCTCGCGCTGCCGGCCGAGCCCGACGCCGCGGCGCTCGACGCCTTCTACGGCGAGCTGCAGTTCTATTCGCTCCTGACCGAGGGCGCCCGCGACGCCGACGCCGACGTGGGCGAGCGCGACTACCGCCAGGTCGCCGGCCCCGAGCCGCTGCTGGAGTGGATCGCGCAGGCCGAGGGCGCGGTGGTGTGGGAGCCCTGCTTCGAGGGCCTGGGCGACGAGCCCGGCCGCCTGGTCGGCCTGGCCGTGTGCCCGCAGGTCGGGGAGTCGCGCTACCTGCCGCTCAGCGGCCCCCACGCGCCGCCAGGCCTGAGGGAAGAGGGGCTGGCCGCGTGCGAGCGCTGGGCGCCGCTGCGCGTCTACCTCGCCGACGCCGCGCGACCCAAGGCGGCCCACGACGCCAAGGCGCTCTGGGTCGGGCTGGCGCGGCTGGGGGTCGAGCTGGCCGGGGTCGAGTTCGACACGCGCCTCGCGAGCTTCCTGCTCGACCCGACCAAGCTGATCCCGCACCGCCTCAACCAGGTGACCAAGGAATACCTCCAGCGCACGGTCCGCGAGCTGAAGGGCGTCGTGGGGAGCGGCAAGAAGCAGGTCGCCTGGAGCGAGGCCCCCTTCGAGGTCGCCCGCGACCACGCCTGCCACCGCGCGGACGCCGTGGCCGAGTTGGTGCCGATCCTGGTGGCCAAGCTGGAGGAGAGCGAGCAGCTCGCCTTCCACCGCGAGCACGACCTGGCCCTCAGCTGGGTGCTCGGGCGCATGGAGCTGGCGGGGATCCTGGTCGACCCCGACGAGCTCGGGCGCCTGGGCGCGGCCTTCCACGAGGAGCTGGCCGGCTATGAGGCCAAGATCCACGAGCTCGCGGGCAAGGCCTTCAACGTCAACTCGACCAAGCAGCTCGGCGCGGTGCTCTTCGACGAGCTCGGGCTGCCTGTGATCAAGCGGACAAAGACCGGCTACTCGACCAACCAGGAGGTGCTCGAGCGGCTCAAGAGCGAGCACCCGATCGCCGAGCAGATCCTGCACTACCGCGCGCTGGCCAAGCTGATCAACACCTACACGGACGTGCTCCAGCGAGCGGCCGACCCCAGCACGCACCGGATCCACGCCACCTTCCAGCAGACGACCGGCGCCACCGGGCGCCTGATCTCGACCGACCCCGACCTGCAGCGCACGCCCGTCCGCGGCGAGCGCGGGGTGCGGATCCGACGCTGCTTCGTCGCGCCGCCCGAGCACCAGATCGTGTCGGCCGACTGGAGCCAGATCGAGCTGCGCCTGATGGCCGACGCCTCGGGCGACGAGAACCTGGTCGCGGCCTTCGTCGAGGGCCGCGACGTGCACGCCTTCACGGCCGGGCAGCTCTTCGACGTCCCCGCCGAGCAGGTCACGAGCGCCCAGCGCCGGATCGGCAAGACGGTCAACTTCGCCACGATCTACGGCCAGGGTGCGACGGCCCTCGGCCAGATCCTCGAGATCCCCCGCAAGGAGGCCAAGCGCTATATCGAGGGCTTCTTCGCCACCTACGAGGGTGTCCGACGCTGGCTGGACGAGACGACCGAGCGCGCGCTCGAGGAGGGCTACGTCACGACCCGCCTCGGCCGGCGGCGCTACATTCCCGAGCTGAGCAGCAACAACAAGATGATGCGACAGGCCGGGATCCGGATCGCGGCCAACACCCCCCTGCAGGGCTCGGGCGCGGATATCTGCAAGCTGGCCATGCTCGAGCTCGACCGCCGCCTGCGCGCGGAGCAGCTCGCCGCGCGCATGGTCCTCCAGATCCACGACGAGCTGCTCTTCGAGACGCCCCTGGGTGAGGTCGAGCGGGTCAGCGCCCTGGCCAAGGAGGTCATGGAGGGCGTCGTCGAGCTGAAGGTGCCGCTGGTCGTAGACGTAGGCGTGGGCGCCAGTTGGGGCGACGCCAAGTAGCGCGCCGAATCGAGGGCGGCGGCGTGCGTCGGAGGGATCCACTGGGGAAAGGTGGGGGACCTCATGAATCGACGCCACTTCCTGCACGCCGGCCTGGGCGCCCTCGCGCTGGCCGCCTGCGGCCTGACCAGCATGGGCTGCGGCCACAGCTCAGGGCGCCAGCTGAGCAACGGGGCCACGGTCAGCCCCAACCTCGAGGTGGAGAACCGGACCCAGAACACCCTCAAGGTCTACGTCGACGGCGGCCTGATCGGCGAGGCCAACCCGCTCAGCACCGCCGAGTTCCAGATCTTGAGCGGCATGCGCTCGATCGAGGTGCGCGAGCGCGGGCACTCGACCCGGACCTACCTGGGCGACTTCTACTTCGGCTTCGACGACGTGAAGGTCACCTATCGCGGTGACTGAAGCGAGCCAGCTGCGGCAGGGAGCCTCCGCGAGCGTGCAGGGCTCCCTGGCTCGCTCCGGACGACCTCTAGAGCTCTAGACCAAGCCCTCCAGGGGCGGCTCGACCGAGGGGATCGAGTCGAGGTCGAGGGCCATGGCCAGCGCGCGGGGCCCGTCAGGCGCCTCGAGGAAGCTGAGGTCGCTGTTGGCCTTGGTGCCCATGTAGCAGATCCGCACGCACTCGTCGTCGAGGGCCAGCATGGCGATCTTGGTCCCCGTGGTGTCGAAGAGCGAGTAGCTCTTGGGGATCCCGGCCGGCGTCGCGTAGCCCACGGTGCTGCCCGAGAGCATGATCCGGGACTGGCCCGACCCCTTGCCGCCGCTCCGCGCACGCAGGGAGTCGCCCTTGAGCACGCGCGAGCTGCTCGCCCCCTCGTCCTGGACCACGATCGTGTTCATGCCGAACAGGTCCTGGCTGGGGGCGTCGCCGGGCAGCACGACCGTGTTCATGCCGAAGAGCTCTTCGGGGAGCTCTTGCTTGGTCTCCTCTGGCGGCAGCACCACGGTGTTCATGCCGAGGACCTCCGCCTCGGGCTCGACGGCGACCTTCTCGGGGCCGATCACCATGGTGTTCATGCCGAGGAGCGCGTCCTCCTCGCTCGTGACCCCCACCGGCGCGTCGGGCAGCACGCTGAGGTCGTCGTCGTCCTCGTCCTCGACGAGCGGAGCGGGGGCGGCGGGAGGCGGCGGGGGCGCGGGCGCGGGCCCGCCCGCGCCGAGGCCGGGCAAGGGCGGGTGCAGGATCGGCGGCTCGGGCTGGGCGTAGGCGAAGCGGAGCGCGAAGCCGAGGTCGTGGTGGGTCTCGCTCTTGCCGTCGCGACGGTGCACCAGCAGGCCCCCGGGCTCGAGCGCGATCACGGCCACGCGGATCGTGAACAGGTCGGTCAGCACGACCTCGCGCGGCGCCCGGATCGCGAACCCGACCGGGCCGCGCGGCGTCTGGACCAGGCTGCCCATGATCGGCGCCAACACGCGCCGCCACCCGAGCAGGGTCTCCCAGGGCGCGACGAACTCCATGCCCGCCATGAAGTGCTGGGCGCTGAAGGGTCGGCACCAGCCGACGCGCACCTGGGTGCGCAGGGGGCCGGGGAAGGTCGGGTGGATCAGGTCCGCGCGCAGGATGCTGTGCGGCTTCAGCTCGCCGCCGACGCCCAGCATCATGCCGTCGAGCATCACCTGGTGGAGCGCGAACACCGGCACCGCGCCCTCGTCGAAGAGCGCGATCTGGAGGGCCTGAACCGGGAGCACGGCGGGCTGATTCACCGCTGCATTCTGTGACTGAGTCGGAGCGCTCGCAAGCGCCTCAGGCAGACGCGGCCACCGTTCGCGCCAGCTCCACGATCCGCTCGCCCTGCTCGAGGCCCTCCAGGAAGCGCGCCGGGATCCCGCTCAGGCCGACCTGGGCGCCCGCCAAGGCGCCGGTCAGGGCCGCGCGAGCCATGTTGTTGCCTGGCCCGTTGACCGCCTGCAGGACGGGCGCCTCGAACTCGCCCGGATAGCAGGCCGCGAGGTAGTAGGCCGCCGGAATCAGGAAGTTGATCGCGCAGGCCAGCCCGTAGACGCGCGCGATCTTCCAGGGCTCCTCCAGCCGGGTCGCGGGATCCTGCGCCGCGCCGATCACGTAGGCCGGCTGGAGGATCGCGTCGATCAAGGGCAGCTCCTCGCTAGGCGGAGGAGCCAACCCGCGGGCGCCCGGGTCGCGCGCCAGCGCCGCTGGCCCCTTGGCCAGGCTGCGCGCCGCGGCCGCCACGCCGGGGCTCAGGGGCGCGCCCGCCACGAGCTCGCGGACCACGAGCCCGAAGGCCGTCGACTGCGCCACCACGAGCGGGTCCTGGTGGGTCGAGCGCACGTTGCGCAGCACCTCGCGCCCGGCGGCCGCGCGCTCGCGCCCGTAGCGCGCCACGAGCAGGGGCGCGCGCATGGCGGCCTCGCTGGTGTCGCTCCAGGAGGGCGTGCGGGGGTCGTCCCAGCCGCGCCCCGCCTGCCGCGCGCGGTAGAGGTCGCACACGTAGCCGTTGCTGTAGCGCCCCGAGAAGGAGGTCCCGTCGAGGGTCTCGAGCAGACCGTCCAGGCGACGCCCCAGGTCGAGCGGGTCGTGCTCGCCGCGCTCGGCGAGGGACTCGAGCGTCAAGAGCAGGATCTGCCCGGTCTGGCTGAACTGGCCGGGCTCCAGCATGTCGTGATAGTGCCCGGGCCGCGGACGCACGTAGCCCTCGACCCAGCCGTAGGTCGCCCGCAGCTGGTCGACGTCGTAGTACCAGTGGCAGCCGGCGCCCAGGGCGTCCCCCACGAAGGTCCCCACGATCGCGCCGGCGGCTCGGTCCTCGTAGGCGTCTTGGCTCATGACCCCTCCTCGACCCGACACGATAGGCCCAGCGCTGGGTCCAGCCATTCAAAGAGCTGGGAAGGGGAGCGCAGCATGTCTTACGCGCGTCCCTCCCTCCCGCTAGGCTGCCCTCGTGAAAGCTCTCAGCGCTATCCCTGCCGTCAGCGGCATCGCGATCACCGAAGCTTGGCTCCACCCCTCCGACGAGGAGGACGAGCTGCTCGAGTCGGACGTGATCCTGATCGCCGACCGCCTCGACCCCAGCGACTACCTGCGCCTGCCCCTGGAGTGGATCGCCGGGATCGTGGTCGGCGAGCGAGAGGACCCCAACGCGGTCGCCCTGGCGCGCCAGCTCGGGGTCCCCGCCCTCGTCGGCGCGGGCCCCGTCGGCGAGCTGCTCGACAGCGGCGACCTGCTGATCCTCGACGCCCACCTGGGCAAGCTGATCGTCGACCCCGACCCGACCACCCTGCTCCGCTACGAGCGCGAGCGCGGTCAGGAGCGCACCGACTAGCGCCCCGGGGCGGCGATTCCAGACGGGACCTGCGAAGATCCCCGCCATGACCGACGCGCTGACCTTCGAGCAGATCGCCACCTACCCCCTCCCGGGGACGGCCGCCCCCAGCGGGCTGAGCTTCAGCCCCGACGACGCCCTGCTGACCTACTTGTTCTCGGCCGAGGGCTCGCTCCACCAGGAGCTGTGGGGCTACGACCTCGCCAGCGGAGAGCGGCGCCGGGTCGTCTCGCCCCCCGGCGCGGGCGACACCGAGGAGAACCTCTCGCTCGAGGAGAAGCTGCGGCGCGAGCGCCTGCGCCTGCGCGCGCTGGGGATCACGCGCTACGCCTGGGCCAAGCAGGGCCAGCGCCTGATCGTGCCGATCTCGGGCGGGGTCCATGTCCAGGACGGACCCGACGCCGAGCTGCGCTGCGTGGTCGAGGCCGGCGAGCACCCCGCCCTCGACGCGCGCCTCTCGCCCGACGGCGAGTGGCTGGCCTTCGTCCGCGACGCCGAGCTCTACGTGGCCAAGGCCGACGGGAGCGCCCCCCCGCGCCAGGTGACCGAGGGGGCGCGCGGCACGGGCAGGACCCACGGCCTGGCCGACTACGTCGCCGAAGAGGAGATGAGCCGCTACGCCGGCTACTGGTGGTCCCACGACGGCGAGTGGCTGGCCTTCACCGAGGTCGACGACACCCACATTCCCGTCTATCGGATCGTGCACCAGGGCAAGGACGCGGTCGGCGAGGGCGCCCAGGAGGACCACCGCTACCCCTTCGCCGGCGCCGCCAACCCCAAGGTCCGCCTGGCCGTGATCCCGCGCGCCGGCGGCGAGCCGACCTGGCTCGACCTCGGCGAGCACGAGTATCTGGCGCGGGTCAAGTGGCTCCCCGACGGGCGCCTGCTGGCGCAGACCCAGGACCGGCTGCAGCAGGACCTGCGCCTGCTGGCCTTCGCGCGCGGCGAGTGGAGCTGCCGCGAGCTGCGCCGCGAGACGAGCGAGGTGTGGATCAACCTCCACGACGTGCTCCACGCGGTGAAGGAGGGCGAGCACGCGGGCGAGCTGATCTGGGCCAGCGAAGACACGGGCTTCCGCCACCTGCTCGTGCTCGACGCCGAAGGCAAGGAGCTGCGCCGCCTGACCGAGGGCGAGTGGCAGGTCGACGCCCTCGAGGGCGTCGACGAGCAGCGCGGGCTGGTCTACTTCTCGGCGACCCGGGCCTCGGCCCTCCAGCGCCACCTCTACGCGGTGCCCCTGGCCGGGGGTGAGATCCGGCAGGTCACGCAGCAGGCGGGCTACCACTCGGTCCGCCTCGACCACGCCTGCGAGCGCTTCGCCGACCTGCACCAGAGCCTCGAGCGCCCGCCGCGGCTCAGCCTGCGCAGCCTCAGCGACGACGCCGAGCAGGCGCTGCTCTTTGACGGGAGCGAGGACCCGCGCGTCGAGGAGCTGGCCCTCGAGCCCCCCGAGCTGCTCGAGGTCACGACCGACGAAGGAGTGACCCTCCACGGGGCGCTCTATCGGCCCGCAGGCGAGGGCCCCTTCCCCCTGGTGGTCAGCGTCTACGGCGGCCCCCACGCCCAGCGTGTGGTCGACGCCTGGAGCCTGAGCGTCGACCTGCGCGCGCAGCTGCTCCGCCGGCGCGGCTTCTGCGTGCTGCGCCTCGACAACCGGGGCAGCGCCCGGCGCGGGCTGGCCTTCGAGGGCGCGATCCGCGAGGACATGGGCAACCTCGAGGTCCGCGACCAGGTCGCGGGCGTGAATCACCTGGTCGAGCAAGGCCTCGTCGACCCGGCCCGGGTCGGGATCTACGGCTGGAGCTACGGCGGCTACATGAGCCTGATGGCCCTGGCTCGCGCGCCCGAGACCTTCAAGGCGGCGGTCTCCGGGGCGCCCGTCACCCACTGGGACGGCTACGACACGCACTACACCGAGCGCTACATGTCGACGCCCCAGCTCAACCCCGAGGGCTACGAGCGCTCGAGCGTGATGGCCAACCTCGAGCGCTTCGAGGGCGCGCTGCTGCTCGTCCACGGGCTGATCGACGAGAACGTCCACTTCCGCCACTCGGCGCGGCTGATCAACGCGCTCAACCGCGCGCGCAAGCGCTACGAGCTGCTGCTCTTCCCCGACGAACGCCACATGCCGCGCGGCCAGGCCGACCGGGTCTACCTCGAGCAGCGGATCGCCGAGTTCTTCAGCCGGGAGCTGGGCTCGGCGTGAGCGAGTCCGGGGGAGAAGAGCGCCTCGCAGAGCTGCGCGAAGAGAACGAGCAGCTGCGCCAGCGCCTCTCCGAGTATCAGACGATCTTCGAGTCGACCCCGATCATGTTCTGGTACAAGGACACCAAGAATCGGCTGCTGCGCCTCAACCGCGCGGCCGCCGAGCTGGAAGGCGTCCCCCCCTCCAAGCTGATCGGGCGCCGCTCCGAGGACATCTACCCTCCCGAGCAGGCCGCCGCCTACTACGCCGACGACCTCGAGGTGATCCGCTCGGGCCGGCCGCGGCTGGGGATCGTCGAGCCGCACACCAAGCCCGGCTCGGACGAGGTGCGCTGGCTCTCGGTCGGCAAGGTGCCGACCCGCAGCCCCGAGGGCGAGGTCAACGGCGTGATCGCGTTCGCGCTCGACATCACCGAGGAGCGCCGCCTCCAGGGCGAGCTGAACCAGCGCCAGAAAATGGAGCAGATCGGCCGCCTGGCGGGGGGCGTGGCCCACGACTTCAACAACGTGCTCTGCGCGATCATGGGCTGCGCCGAGGTCGCGCTGCGCCAGCGCGACCGCGACGACGTCGAAGCCCAGCTGCACGAGATCCTGAAGGGCTGCCAGCGCGCGGCGGGGCTGACCCGCCAGCTCCTCGCCTACGCACGCCAGGAGCCGCTGCGGCTCGAGCCCTGCGACGCGCGCGAGGCGGTCCGCGGCGCCCTGGCCCTCGCGACCCCCTCGCTCCACGCCAGCGTCCAGGTCGAGCTGCGGGACGAGGCGGAGGCGACCGTGGTGCTCGGCGACCTGAGCGCGCTCCAGAGCGCCGTGCTCAACCTGCTCCTCAACGCGCGCGACGCCATGCCCAAGGGCGGCGAGGTGCGCGTCACGCTGAGCAACGCCGATCACGCCGGCTGCGAGGAGCTCCCCGCGGGGCTCTACCTGCAGATCGAGGTGTGCGACACAGGCCAGGGGATCGGCGAGGCGCACTTGCCCCACGTGTTCGACCCCTTCTTCACGACCAAGGGCGTCGGTCAGGGGACGGGGCTGGGCCTGGCCGCCGTCCAGGGCACGGCGCGCTCCCACGGCGGCCTGGTCCGCGCCGAGGACGACCCCGAGGGCGGCGCCTGCTTCCGGCTCCTGCTCCCGACCCAGCCCGACATCGAGCCCCCCGCTCCCGCGCCCCGGCGGCTCCCCCGGCGGCGCGAGCGCGGCACGATCTTGCTGGTCGACGACGAGCCGGTGTTGCGCGAGGTCGGTCAGCGCCTGCTGAGCAGCGCCGGCTACGAGGTCCTCGTCGCAGAGGACGGCGTGGAGGCGCTCGAGGTGTGCGAGCAGGTCGCGGAGGCCTTCGACCTCGCGATCCTCGACCTGAGCATGCCGCGCATGAGCGGCCCCGCGACCCTGCGCCGGCTGCGCGAGCGCTACCCCCGGATCCGCGTCCTCTTCGTCTCCGGCTACGACCTGAGCCCCCACTTGTCGAGCGAGGACCAGGAGCTGCTCCAGGCCTGCGAGCTGCTGCGCAAGCCCTACCGCGCGGCGGAGCTGCGCCGCGCGGTCGCTCGCGCCCTGACCAGCGAACCGATCGAATAGAGCGGTGTCGAGGGGAGGTCGCGATCTCGTCGATTCGCCTCCCGGCAGCACCGCGCACGCCGTGCGCTGCGTCCGTCACGGCCCTGTCTTGCGTCCCGTCGGGCGAAGCCCTCGCTGCACTTGAAGGCCTGGTTCGCACCTTGCACCAAGCCTCGCGGACAGACGAGGAGCGACACGTGCGACGAAACCTGACCTTCCTTGCCCTGGCGAGCTGCCTGCTTGCCGGCTGCGGCTCGAGCAGCTCCAGCGGCTCGAGCAGCTCCAGCGCCGCCGCGCCGGTCGCCAGCGGAGTCACGCCCGTCGGCAGCGCCAACCTGGCCCCCGCGCTCTCCTCCACGCCCCCCCCGCGAGCGCGGAGGTCGGCACCCCCTACGTCTACCAGCCCGCCGCCAGCGACCCTGAAGGCGACCCGCTCGCCTTCCGCCTCGCGCAGGCCCCCAGGGGCATGAGCGTCGATCCCCTCACGGGCGAGCTTCGCTGGACGCCGGTGAGCGGGCAGGTCGGTGCCCATGACGTGGTCCTCGAGGTCGACGACAGCGCGACCGTCACGACCCAGGCCGGGCTGGCCTTCCGCGAGCTGATCGCGGTCAACGACGATCGCTTCGGCCGCGTCGGACGGGGCAACGCCGACGGCCGCGCCTCGCTGGCGAGCTTCCAGGGCGAGCTCTACGCGGGCTCCTCCACCAACGGGCGCCTATACCGACTCCGCTAGGGCCGGTCCTTGCCGAGGCCCCAGTCAGCGGCGCGCGAACTCGGCGCGTGAGACAAGGGCCCACTCTCCGTCTCAAGGGCTGGAGAGAGGGGCACCGGCCCCGGAGGCCAGCCGCCATGGACCACGACCTGAACCGACTTCGCCGCGCCGCGGCGGCCGACCCCGCCGACGCCGCCCTTGCGGCTCGCCTCGACCGCGCCCTGCTCCGCGGAGGCGCGCAGGCCGAGGTCATGAAGCGCTATCACTCCGCATACGTCCGTCCAGTCGGCTTCGATGAGCTCGCCGGCCCCGACCCTCTCGAGCGCCGCTGCGGGTGCGGGCGAGGCGTGCGCTACCAGCCCAGCGCCGCGCAAGCGCTGGCGACCCTCGCTCGCGGCGAGTGCGCGGCCGTAGCGCGCGAGGCGCTCCCCCAGCTCCTGGTCGCCATGGCCGCCTCGGGCCAGCTCAGCAGCCACACCGGCCCGCGCCGCGCCTGCCTGCGCGCGAGCGAGCTGCCCTACGTCGACCTCCTCACGCGCGAGGTGCCCTTCGAGGTGATCGACCTGCTCCCCGCCAACTTCGCCACGACCTATCGCGCGCTCCCCGTAGAACGGCGCGGGAGGCGCGTGCTCGTCGCGCTGGCCAAACAGTCGCCCACCGTCCTCGAGGACCTGGGCTTCATGCTCGACCTCGAGTTCGAGCAGGTCCTGGCCGACCCGACCACGGTCGACGCGCTGATCGAGGCCTACTACCCCGCTGGCTTCGGCGAAGACCTGGCGGAGATGATCTGCACCGCCTGAGCGGCGCTACTTGAGCTGGACCGCCTCGACCAGCGCCGCCCGACCGCCGCGCTGGTGCGCCTCGATCAGGTCGTGGCTGGGCGAGCGGCCGCGCTCCAGGCGGCAGCGGACGCCGTCGAGGAGGTCCGCCACCCAGGGGCGCTCGATCTCCTGCTCGGCGCGGCGGCGCAGGCCGCCGCGCGCGATCTCGATCAGCTCGCGGGCCGCGTCGACCACGCTCCGGCTGCCCCAGGCGGTCGCGAGCCCCTGGCGGGGGACCTCGGCGTGGGCCCGCTGCAGCTCGGCGTCGCTGATCGAGCGCAGGCTCTCGAGGGCCTGCGCCCGGGCCGTGGCGTCGTAGCAGAGCCCGACCCAGAAGGCCGGCACCTCGCCCAGGGCGACCAGGAGCTTGTCGGCCAGCGGCCCCTCGCCGGTGACCTTGACCGCGCCGGGGACCGGGCCGTCGGTCGAGCGCAGCTCGAGCAGGCTGGGCTTGATCCGGGCGTCGGTGAAGATCGAGCCCAGGTGGTCCCACACGTCCTGCTCGGCGAGCGGGCTCCCGTTCTCCCAGTGCCCGCGGGCGAGCTGGTGAGCGAAGGAGGCGCCCTTCATCGGCAGGTAGGTCTCGTGCCCCTCGCCCCGCTCGATCCGGAACATCATGGGCGCCGCCAGCGCGTGCTCGGCGTAGCCCGCGAGCGAAGGGCCGCTCAGCTGGCTGGCCACCAGGCCCTGGCGGTGCGGATCGGTGAAGCGCCAGGCCTCGGCCCGGTAGCTCTGGAAGCTCGCGCCCTCCTCGCCCTCGGCCCAGGTGAAGGGCGAGGCGGCCCAGATCGCCGTGGCGAGGGGCGCCGCGCGGAAGGCGAGCTGGAGCAGCTCCTTGGCGTCGTCGCGGCTGGTGTAGTCGAGCGAGACCTGCAGCGAGAGGGTGCGCTGCATCATGACGTGCCCCAGGTGGCCCGCCTCGCCCAGCCCGGCGAAGTATTCGCGCATGATCGCGTAGCGGCCCTTGGGCATCCAATGAACCGCCTGCTGGGCCGCCGGCAGCAGCCCGCCGCCGACGATCACGAGCCCCAGCTCGCGGGCCACGCTGGACATCAGCCGGACCCGGTCCACGCCGTTGGCGAGCATCGGCGCCAGGTCCGCGGTGGGGCGGGTCGAGAGCTCGACCTGCCCGCCCGGCTCGATCGTGATCCGCTCGCTGCCGGGGCCGCAGAGCCCGATCAGCGCCTCGCCCTCGTAGGTCGGCTCAGGCCAGCGGGTCCGCTGCAGGCGCTCGAGGAAGGCCCCGATCCCGCGCGGGCCCTCGTGGGTCACGGGGGCGAGGGTCTCGGCGTCGAGGACGCCGACCTCGAGCTCGAGGCCGACCATGCGGCCGGGGCGGGCCTTGCTGGCCAGCAGGCTCCCGAGCTCCAGCGCGTCGCGCGGCAAGCCGTCCGGAGTGGCGAAGTGGTCCACGAGACCTCCCACGGAGAGGTGAGACGAGGGCCACGCCAGGTGGCTCTCGGGCGCGTGAAGTTAGCATTGGCGCCGAGTCGACGCCCACCTCGGGGACTCTCTTTGCACGACGTTGGCGCAGCCGCCCTCGCCTCCTGGCTGCTACGATTCGCCCCCAGTGGGAAGGAAGGAGCAGCAGGGCGTGTCCAGCCCGCGTATCAGCATCGTCGTCGTCGCCGAGGACGGGCCGCAGCAGCAGCCCGACCAGGCCCTCGCCCGCAGCCTCGACTCCAGCGTGGACCAGCTCGACGAAGGCGGGATCCAGCGGATCCTGGCCGGGCGTCCCGCCGAGGTGTGGACCGACCGCGACGACCTCGACCGCCTGGTCATGCCCGGCGCCTCGCCGGCGGAGCTGCGCAACGCAGCCCTGGCCGCCTGCAAGGCCCCGCTGGTGGTCCTGCTGGAGGCGAGCGAGCAGCTGGCGCCCAACGCCCTCGAGCGGCACGTCAGCGCCCTGGAAGGCGAAGAGTGCGTGGCCTCTTACGGCCGGACCGCGGTCCGCGACGAAGAGGGCCGCACCCGCTCGCTCCCCCAGCGCGGCAAGGGCGGCGAGGTCCAGGCCCAGCTGCTGCGCGACCGCCACCTCCTGGCCAGCTCGGCCGCCCTGGTGTGGCGCCGCGAGGCCCTCGGCGAGGCTCCCTTCTCCGACCACGACACGGCCCCCGCGCGCCGACTGGACCTGGCCCTGCGCCTGGCGCGCGGCCACACCTTCAGCTTCCACCCCACGGTGGTCGCCGAGCGCAGCGCCGAGCACCTGGGCATGAGCGAGCTCGAGGAGCTCGTCCGGGTCCTGGTCGGCCTGGTGTTCTCCCCCGACTCCCTCCCCCCAGAGCTCGAGGAGCCCGCCCGCCGCCGCCTGGCCCGCCACCTGGTCGGCATGGGCAAGCTCCACTACCGCGCCGAGGACTACCCGCGCGCGGGCAAGCTCTTCGACGAGGCCGTCCGCACCGCGCCCAACTACTTCCGCGGGCGGCGCTATCAGTTCCTCAACTTCGTCAAGAACACGATCTCGCGCGGCTAATGCGGATCGCGTTCTTCGCCAAGCGGCACAAGCGGAGCGGGATCACGCTCCATATCGAGCGCGCCCTGCGCTCGCTCGGCCACGAGGTCCTGAGGGTCAACCGGCGCCGGATCGAGCGAATGGTCGGCCGGCGCCTCGCCTGGTGGGCGATCCGCAAGCGCCTCGAGGCCTTCCGCCCCGACGTGGTGCTGGTGTTCACCTTCGACCTGCCCGCGCACCGCATGCAGGAGCTGCGCGAGATCGCCAAGACCGCGACCTTCTTCGACGACTGCCCGCTCGAGCTCGACCAGCGGATCCAGGACGCGGTCGCCGCCTCGGACGCCTTCTTCATTACGAGCCGCGGCCAGATCGAGCAGTATCAGGCCGAGCTCGGCGCCGAGGTGGCCTACGTCACCGGCGGCTGCGACCCGATCGACCACTTCCGCGTCGAGCCCCAAGCCGAGTTCACCAGCGACGTGGCCTTCATTGGCCAGGCCGACGAGCGCGGGGGCCGGGTCGAGGTCATGCAGGCCCTCGCCGAGCGCTTCGACGCCAAGGTCTACGGGCGCAAGTGGGAGGACTTCGGCCTGACCCCGGCCCGCGAGAACGTCTACCCCGAGCAGTACCGGATCATCTGCAACAGCGCCCGGGTCGTGATCGGCAACGACCTGCGCCAGGACGTGGACCTCTACTTCTCCAACCGGACCTGGATCTCGCTCGGCTGCGGGGCCTTCCTCGCGACCCGCTACGTGCCCAACCTCGAGGAGCTGCTCCCTCACGGCGAGCGCTGCGTCCACTTCCGTGACCCCCAGGAGGCCGTGGCGGTGGTCGAGGAGTGGCTGGCCCGCCCCGACGACCGGGAGCGCGTCGCCGCCGCCGGGCACGCCTTCGCCCACGAGGAGTATTCCTACGCGCGCATGTGCGAGCGAATGCTCACCCACCCGCTCCTGAGCACGTGAGCGAGCGCCACCCCGGCGTCAGCATCGTCGTCCCCAACTACAACGGGGCTGAGCTCCTGCCCCGCTTCGCGCCGACCTGGGTCGCCGCCGCCGAGCGCTACCCCGGCCCGGCGGAGGTGATCGTCGTCGACGACGGCAGCTCGGACCGCAGCCGCGAGCTGCTCGCGGGCCTGGCCGGAGTGCGCCCCGTGCTCCACCCTGAGAACAAGGGCTTCGCGGCCGCCTGCCGGACCGGGGTCGAGGCCGCCGAGCACGCGCTGGTCGTGCTGCTCAACTCGGACGTGGCCGCCGACGAGGGCTTCTTGCTCCCCCTGGTGCGCGCCTTCGACAAGGACGAGGTGTTCTCGGTCAGCCCCTTGATCCTCGACAGCGAGGGCCAGCCCTCCAAGGTCACGGTCAACCTGCCCCGGCTCAAGCGCGGCGACCTGCGCTGGGACGGAGTCGAGCCCACCGACCTGCTCCGCCTGGCCGAGCTCCCCCTCGAGGAGCCGCTCGAGATCTACAGCCTGTTCGGCCTGGGCGGCGCGATCGCGCTCCGCCGCGAGCGCTTCCTCGCGCTGGGGGGCTTCGACCCGCTCTATCAGCCCTTCTATCACGAGGACACCGACCTCGGCCTCTGCGCCTGGCGCCGCGGCTGGACGGTCAAGGTCGAGCCGCGCAGCCAGGTCCGCCACGAGGACGGCGGCACGATCAACCGCTTCCACGCCCCCTTCCGGGTCAAGGTCGCCCGCCGCCGCCACCGGATCCTCTGCGGCTGGAAGCACGCCGAGGGCGAGTGGCGCTCGCGCTACGGGAGGACCCTCGCGCGGCGGGCGCTGAGCAAGTGGCTCTCGGGCGACCTGCGCTACTACGCCGCCCTGTGGGGCGCGCTGCGCCGGCGCGGCGCCGCCCTCGACGCGCACGAGCGGGAGCTCGAGGCCACGGCCGTCCCCCTCGACGACGCCTTCGCGCGGATCCGAGCCGCCTGGCCGCCAGCGCAGCTCCGCTAACCCGCGTCGTCCGCCTCGGACGATTCGTCGCATCAAGACCGACAGTTTCACGCCTTGCGGCCCGTCCGAATCGGACGCGAAACGAATCGGCGCCATAACTCACTTGATCGCAAGGAGCTCACTTGGGCACAGCGCTTGTTTTCATTTCACTTGCTCAAGGAAGTGAAGATGAAGCGCACCTCCCTCCTGCTCTGCTTGCTCCTCTCCCTGGCTGCCTCTGGTCACGCCAAGCCCCCCGCCCGCGGCGCGAGCGGCGCGCTGGTGGGCGAAGAGGCCGGCGCCAGCGCCGACCTGCCCAGCGAGGCCAAGCCGCGCCAGACCTTCACGGCCCGGGTCCGCGCGCGGGCGCGGCAGCTGCGCGACCGCCTCAGCGCGCACCACGCAGCGCGGACGGGCGTCGAGGAGCGCGGCGAGCGGACCACGGACCCCAAGTTCGACAAGGAGGACGCGGAGGGCTGGCACACCTTCGCGGGCGTCCCCTTCGTCGAGGGGCGCGGCGACGGGCGCGAGATCCACCCCAACGACCCGCGCCAGGGTGCTCTGGGCGACTGCTACGTGATCTCGGCCATGATCGCGATCGCGCGCACCGACCCCGGCAAGATCCGCCGCATGATCCGCGACCTCGGCGGCGGCCGCTACGAGGTCCACCTCTACGACGTCGGCACCTTCTGGACCGACTCCAAGCAGGTCGTGACGGCCCGCCTGCCCTACGTGACCGACGGCGGCTCCCGCCGCCCGGTCTATGCGCGCTCGACCGACACCCGCCGCGAGGGCGACCGGACCCTGCTCGAGCTCTGGCCCTCGCTGATCGAGAAGGCGTACGCCCAATACGAGGGCAGCTACCCGGGGATCGAGAGCGGCTACGCCTCCTCCGCCATGTCCTTCATGACCGGCGCCGACACCGACCACGACGTGATCTGGCCCTGGACCTCGAGCAATTGGATCCGCGACCGCCTCAGCAACGCGCTCCGGGACGGCCACCCGGTGTGCGTCGGCACCAAGGACGACGTGGGCGACCTCGGCGCCGAGGTCGGGCTCGTGGGCGGGCACGCCTACGTGGTCTGGGCCGAGGAGGACGGCCGCTTCCGCCTCTACAACCCCTGGGGCCGCCGCCACCCCAGCCGGACCCTGAGCGCCAGCGAGCTGCGCCGGCTGATCGACAACGTCTACGTCGGCAACTTCTAGAGCGCGCGGCGTGCGCCTCTCGCCCCTCGCCCTCGCGGCGACGCTCCTGCTCTGCGGCTGCCCAGGCCAGCCCGACCCCCCGAGCGCGGGCGCCTCGGCTCCAGCTCCGACGCCTGCCAGCGAGGACGCCCCGGGCCGTCCCAAGGACGCGGGTCCGAGCAGCGAGGCGGGTCCCAGCGAGGCGACCCCCAGCGAGTCTCAGCCCGCCGCGACGCCCGCCGCCGAGCCCAAGCCTGCACCCGCGACGGCGGACGCGAGCGCGCGCCTCAGCCCGCCGGAGCCCGCTCCGCCCAGCGAGACCGCCGCGCCCGAGGGCTTCGAGCTGCGCGTCGGCGGGGTGCGCCCCCTCGACGAGCGCGTCGCGGTCGGGCTGAGCGGCTTCGTGTCCCTGGGCGGGCGCGACCTGGCCCGCCTGGCGGTGACCCTCGGCGCGGCCAGCTTCGAGGCCCAGCTGCCGCAGGGCGCGCTGCTGCGCGTCGGGGCGGGGCGCTACGAAGTCCGCGCCTTCGACAAGGCCAAGCGCACGGCGCGCCTCGTGCCGGTGGTCGCCTACGCCGGGCAAGCGCGGGTCGCGCTCCCGCTCGAGCTGGCGGAGGGGCAGCGCCGCGCCCTCGCGGCGCAGGCCTTCTCTCTGGCCCTCTCCTCCTTGGCCATCCGCTGCT
>CALDQK010001280.1 GCA_937911525.1 uncultured bacterium | reverse complement strand
CGACCGCGCGCAGGCCACGCTGCTGGCTGCGGGGCGGGATCGCGAGCCGCGTCAGCCCCCTGCGGAGCGCGAACGGAAAGACCCTTCGGCTCACCTTCACCCTGGGCGGGCGGGGCGGCAGCTGGTGGCAGATCCGCGGCTCGCTGAACGGCGCGAGCTGGCTGGACGCGCGAGGCGACATCCGCATCGCCCAGCCCGGGGAGATCACGATCTCCAACGGCGCTCACGGAGCGCTCGAGGGCGTCCCCTTCCTGCGCGACGGCGACGACCACCGCGAGATCCAGGGCAACGACGTGCACCAGGGTCAGCTCGGCAACTGCTACCTGCTCGCGAGCATGGCCGCGGTCGCCCACTTCCGACCGGAGCGGATTCGCGATCGCCTGCGATCCGCTGGTCCCGGGGTCTCACAGGTGAAGATCTACGAGCGCTGGTACCAGGTCAGCCACGAGCCCGTGCTCCGGCAGGGCCAGCCGGTCTACGCGCGCGGCGACAGCGTGCAGCGGAACGGGAGGACGATCCACGAGCTGTGGCCGATGCTCTTCGAGAAGGCGGCCGCGGCCCACGTCGGCGGCTACGACTCGCTGATCAGCGGCCCCACCTGGGAGGGCCTGAACATGCTCGGCTACAAGACCGACCTGGTGGTGTGCACCCTCGCGCCGAGGCTCGAGCGCACCCTGACCCGGGCGATCGCGGCCAAGCGACCGATGGTCGTCGGCTTCGTGCCCCTGATCGGCCGGACCTCCCTCGCCAAGCGGCTCAACATCAAGTCCTCCCACGCCTACGCCCTCGTGGCGAAGCAGGGGAATGGCTTCGTGCTGCGCAACCCCTGGGGCCACAGCCACCCCAGCCGCCCGCTGACTGCGAGCGACCTGCGCAAGCTCCTGGCGTCCATCTCCATCGCCAAGTAGCGCTCCTCGCGCCGCTGCCACCTATTGCGGCACAGTCACTTACGCAAAAGCGCGACGCTCGCGTCCGGTTCTGGGCGGCCCTGGCTCTTTATTCCCATGAGCCAGGAGTCGCCGGTGTCCATCCTCGCCTTACCCCGCAGCTTGAGCGATCGAGCGCGCCGCTTCGCGAGCGCGCGCCACTGGAGCGGGAAGACGCTCGCCGACATGGGCCGCGCCGCGGCCTTCCTGGCGCCGAACTTCCTCGGCTTCGCGCTCTTCACGTTCATCCCGGTCGTGGCGATCTTCGTGGTCGCGTTCACGACCGGCGACTACACGAGCAGCGTGGACCCGGTGACCGGCAAGGTCAGCATCGACGCCTCCTTCGTCGGCTTCCAGCACTTCAAGACCATGTGGAGCGACCCCCGCTTCTGGTCGAGCCTCTGGAACACCTTCGTGTTCCTGGCCGCGATCCCGCTCCAAATGGGGATCGCGCTCGGCCTCGCGCTCCTGCTCAACCAGAAGCTGCCCGGCCGCACCCTGTGGCGGACCCTGCTCTTCCTGCCCACGATCGCCGCCGGCCTCGCGCTCTACATGATCTGGCGGCAGATCTACAACCAGGAGTTCGGCCTCCTGAACCAGGTCCTGGCCACGATCGGCCTGATCGACGCCGGCGCCGGACCCGACTGGCTCGGCGACAAGGCCTGGGCCAAGCCGGCGATCCTCGCGATGCTCGTCTGGATCGGGATGGGCGGCACCAACATGGTGCTCTACCTGGCCGCGCTCCAGGACGTCGACCCGACCCTCTACGAGGCCGCCGATATCGACGGCGCGGGGACGCTCGACAAGTTCCGCTACATCACGCTGCCGGCCCTGCGCCCGACGACCTTCTTCATCCTGACCACGAACCTGATCGGCGGGATCCAGATCTTCGACCAGGTCCTGATCATGACCGAGGGCGGCCCCGAGGGCTCGACCAGCACGATCCTCTACTACCTCTACCAGAACATTTACGAGTTCAACCGCCTGGGCTACGCCGCCGCGCTCTCGGTGGCCCTGTTCGGGATCGTGCTCGCGATGACGCTGATCAACTGGCGCCTGAACAAGTCGGCGCGGGAGGCCTAAGCCATGCGGGACCTCAGCGCGCAGGGCAAGTTCACCAGCTTGCTCCTCCTGGCGGCCGTGGCCTTCACCACCGTGCTGCCCTTCGTCTGGACCCTCAGCATGTCGCTCAAGCCCGAGGAGCAGGTGCTCTCGGGCGGGCTCTTGCCCAAGCAGGTCGAGCAGCACGCCTCGATCGACGGGGTCGAGCGCAAGGTGCGCGTCCTGCGCGAGCTCCCCGACGGGCGCTACCGGGTCAAGCTCCTCGAGGGCGAGCGCCAGATCATGGACGTCGCCGGCCCGGTGGTCACCAGCGAGAAGCTCGACTTCCGCTTCGACAACTACCCCAAGGCCTGGAACGCCTACCCCTTCCTCAGCTTCGGGCGGGCCTACATGAACTCGCTCGTGGTCGCCTTGATCGTGACCCTGGGCCAGGTCGTGACCTGCGCGCTGGCGGCCTTCGCCTTCGCGCGGCTCGAGTTCCCCGGTCGTGACCTGCTCTTCTTCGCCTACCTGGCGACGATGATGGTCCCGGGCGCGGTGACGATGATCCCGACCTTCGTGCTGCTCAAGAACATGCCGGACGCGCTCAACTGGCTGTTCAACACGACCTTCTTCAGCCGCGAGCTCGTGTTCGGCGGCAAGATGATCGGCACCGACAGCTACTTCGCCCTGATCGTGCCCCGCCTGTTCAGCGCCTACGGCACCTTCATGCTGCGCCAGTTCTTCCTCTCGATCCCCAAGGAGCTCGAGGACGCGGCCCGCCTCGACGGCTGCGGCTCGCTGGGCGTCCTGCGCCACGTCGTGCTGCCCCTGAGCATGCCGGCCCTGGCCACGCTGGGGATCTTCACCTTCATGTGGGCCTGGGGCGACTTCTTCTGGCCCCTGGTGGTGACCCGCAGCGACGCGATCAAGACCCTGCCCCTGCTCCTGCAGACCTTCCAGGGCCAATACGGCGCCCAGTGGAACCTGCTGATGGCCGCCAGCGTCATGGGCCTCGTCCCCATGGTGGTCGTGTTCCTCCTCGGTCAGCGCCAGTTCATCGAGGGGATCAAGCTGGGAGCCGTGAAGGGCTAAGGGGCAGGCCAGCGCTAGCGGGAGCGGAGGTCCTCCAGCTGGATCCCCGTCCGCTCGCGCGCGAGCGCGCGCAGGTCCGCAGGCTCCGCGAGCAGGTGGCCCAGGTTCCAGCGCCGGAAGCTACCCCAGGTGTCCCGACTCAGCAGGGTCTCGCCCGAGGGCGAGACGTAGAGCGAGAGCCCCGGCGTGGCCGCGTGGCCGCGCAAGAGCGCGTGAGGCTCGCCCCTGCGGGTCCACACGCGCAGGGTCCCGTCGCTCGAGGCGCTGAGCAAGTGCTCGCCCGCGGGGGTCCAGGCGAGGGCGCTGACGACCGAGCTGTGTCCCTCGAGCACGCGCAGCAGGCGGCGCTCGCTCAGGCCATAGAGGCCGATCTGGTCGGGGTGAGAGGCCGCTGCGAGGAGCGCGCCGTCCGGCGAGACGGCCAGCGCTTCGGAGACCTGATAGCTGCTCATGCCGCCCGCCGGGGTCGGCGGCTCGACCGCCGCGGGCGGCTGGGGCAGGAGTTCGAGGGCTCCGCTAGCGCGCGTCCAGAGGTGCACTCGGTTGATCTGGCCGTCCCGGGCGCCCCCGCCCGAGGAGCAGATCGCGAGCGCGTCTCCGGCTGGAGTCCAGGCGACCCGGGCGCCCGCGCCCGGGACCTGGAACACCTGCTCCTCTTGACCGGGCTCGGCGACGCGGACCTGCACATCCTGGTTGAAGAGCCACACCGTGGCAGCCAGGGCGCCGCTCGCCGACCAGCTCACGGCCGTGAAGCGCCCGCGCGGCGCGCGGCGCTTCTCGACCAGGCGCAGCTCGCGGTCGAGGACGTGCAGCTCGCGCTCGCCGACCACGCAGGCCAGGCGCTCGCCGTCTGCGCTCCAGGCGAGGCTCGCGCCGCCGCTGGTCCGTGAAGCGCTGGAGGTCGCGGCCACCGCGGGGACCTCCCCTGCGAGCGACCAGGCGATCGTGCCCTGCGGACCGCTGGTCACGAGTCGCTCCCCCCGTGGCCCGAGCGCCGCCGCGTTGACGCGGCTCACGCGCGCGTCGGGCAGGGCCACGCTCAGCGAGCGCTGACCCGGCTCGCTGCGCAAGATCGCGCCCCTCGCCACGACCAGGAGTCGCTCCGCCGAGTCCCAGCCCGCCCCCGCGAACCCGAAGCTCGGCCCGCTCACGACGCTCGCCTCGGCGGGG
>CALDQK010001279.1 GCA_937911525.1 uncultured bacterium | reverse complement strand
GCTGGCGACCCTCTCGGGGGCGAGCGTGATCCAGGGTCCCTCGGGGTCGGCGTCCGCCGCCCGCGTCAGGGTCGGGCGCGGGTTGACCAGGATCCGCAGCTCGGCCGCGAGCAGCAGCTCGAGGTCCCCGCCGCTGTCGCCGAAGGCGGCGGCGAGGGGCTCGCCGTCCAGGTGGGGCTGGATCGCCTCGACCTTGCCCGCGTTCCAGGTGATCGGGGGGACGATCTCCGGCTGGAGCACGCCGCCCTCGCGGGCCAGCTTCACGCCCAGGACCGGGACCTCCTCGGGCAGCCCGAGCAGGCGCAGGGACTCCTCGACCACGAAGTCGGGCGAGCCCGAGACGACCAGCAGCCGGTGCTCCTGGGCCAGGATCCCCCGGTAGAGCGCCGCGCTGGTCTCGTAGATCCGCGGGGCCACGTGCTGGCGCGCCACCTTGGCCATGAAGGCCCGCGCCTCGTCTTCGGCCCAGCCCGCGAAGCAGAGCGCCATCGCGCGCAGGATCGGCCCGTCCCCGATCTCGCCCTGCATGTAGAGGTCGTAGAGGTGCTGCGCGTCCACGTGCGGGTCGCCGCGGCTCTCCTGCCCGACCTCCGTCAGGATCGCGGCCAGGGCCTCTTGGCCAGGGGGGCGGATCCCGCGCTCGGCCATCATGGCCTGCCAGGCCAGCTCGGCCACGTCGGTCGCCCAGATCGTGCCGTCCGCGTCCGTCGCGACCCAGCTGCCAGGCGAGAGGAGGTCCAGGCGCTCGAGCAGCGCCTCCGCACTCGTCATTCGTTGCATCCCAAAATCCTAGCAATGAGCAGGCCTCGTGAGCGCCCTGACAGGGAGGCAGTGGGTCCTCTCATGACGTAGACTCCCCGCCCTTCTGCGGGGAAGACCATTCATGCCTTGGAAATGCGACTGCGGGGACGAGACCCTCGACGACGCGAAGACGTGCGCCGTCTGCGGCATGAGTAAAGAGGAGTGGTCGGTCAAGTTCGACAGCACGCGCAACTTCGTGGTGCCGATCAACCGCCGCAAGAAGCGCAACACCTGGGTCGAGGTGCAGGCCTTCGACGCCGAGGGCGCGCCGCTGCAGGACGAGCCTTACTGGATCCGGCTCGCCAACGGGCGGATCCGCAAGGAGAAGCTCGACCCCAAGGGCTACGCGCGGCTCGAGAACGTGCCCGTCGGCGAGTGCCAGATCCGCTTCCCCCGCTTCTACGTGCACGACTTCGGCGAACACGAGGAAGACGAGACCCCGCGCGACGAGCCCCAGGACCCAGCGACCCACCGCCTCGACCTCGAGCTCCTCGACGAAGAGGGCCTGCCCGTGGCGGGGGCGTCCTACTGGGTCAAGCTGCCGGACCGCGACGAGCCGGTCAGGGGCAAGCTCGACGCGCGCGGGCGCGCGGGCCTGATCACGCGCGCGCCGGGGGCCTGTGAGATCCGCTTCCCCGGGCTCTACGCCCACGACCTGACCCTCGAGACGAGCGCGATCCAGCTCAGCGGCCAGCCCAAGCGCGACGGCCAGAACCCGAGCGACTGGGTCGAGGTCGAGCTCCTCGACGCGCGAGGCCAGCCCCGAGCGGGCCAGGCCTACCAGGTCCGCCTCCCCGGCCAGGAGCAGCCCGTGCGCGGGACCCTCGACAGCAAGGGCCGGGCGCGCGTCCCGGCCACCGAGCAGGGCCCCTGCGAGATCGAGTTCGTGGGCCTCTACGCCCACGACGTGGAGCGCCTCGAGTCGTGATGGTCCAAGCCAGCAGCGCCTGGGAGGCGAGCAGCGCGCTCAGCGCCGTCCCCACCACGCAGGCCTCGGAGGGCGCGGCCGAGGCGCCCTTGCCTCACCGCGGCGTGCACGCCCCGCGCCAGCGCCGCAAGCGCACGGCGCTGGGCGCCAACGAGCTGCCGGTCCTCGGCGCGACCCTCGACGGCTATCGCCTCGAGCACGTGCTCGCCTACGGGAGCTACGGGGCCGTCCTCTCGGCCGAGCGGGTCCGCGACGGGCGCCCGGTCGCGCTCAAGGTCCTGCGCGGGCGCCACCGTCAGGAGCCGCGCATGCGCTCGCGCCTGCTGCTCGAGGCGACCCTCTTGCTCGAGCTGGACCACCCCCGCCTGGTGTCCTGCCTCGACGCCGGCGTGTGCGCGGGCTGGCCCTACCTGGTGATGCCCAAGCTGGCAGGGCGCACCCTGCGCCAGCACCTCGGCTCCCGCGTCCCCCTCACGCGCCAGCTCGCGCTCTCCTGCGGCGAGCAGCTCCTCGAGGCGCTCGCCTACCTGCACGAGCGCGACGTGGTCCACCGCGACGTCAAGCCGGGCAACGCCATGCTGGACGCCGAGGGCCGCTGCACCCTGCTCGACCTCGGCCTGGCCCTCGCCCCCCACCTCGAGCTCGGCACCGAACACGATCGCGCCGGGACCCGCGGCTACCGCGCCCCCGAGCTCGAGGGGCGCGCCTCCCGCGCCGACGGGCGCGCGGACCTCTACGGCCTGGCCGTGACCCTCCACGAGCTCCTGACGGGGATCCGCCCGCTCGAGACCGAGCGCGGGCCGACCCCTTCGGCCTGGCTGCCGTCGCCGCTGCGCGCCTTCCTGGCCCGCTGCCTGCGCCCCGACCCCGATCACCGCTACGCGAGCGCGCGCGACTGCCTGGCAGCGCTGCGCGCCTGCGCTGGGAGCCTCTCTTGAAGCGAGACGCCAAGCTGAAGCAGGACGCCAAGCAGGACCACGAGCAGGCGGACCCCAAGCAGAAGAAGCAAGACGTCGAGCAGGACAAG
The DNA here is from genome assembly GCA_937911525.1 of uncultured bacterium. GTDB lineage: Bacteria > Planctomycetota > J058 > J058 > J058 > NORP233. Next base: position 517 of record CALDQK010001279.1, on the reverse strand, counting down.
GGAAAGAAGGACCACGACAAGGGAGAGAAGGCGAAGGACGGTGACGACGACCAGGACGTCGTCGTCAACGAGGTCCAGCCCAACGAGAAGGAGCAGGAGCACGTCGTCGAGGAGAACGAGACCCTCGCCACGATCTGCGCCAAGTTCGGAATCCTGCACCCCGAGGTCGTCTACGACTACGAGCCGAACAAGGCGATCTTCTACGAGCCCCTCGAGGACCAGGGCGTCAAGAAGGACTGTCGCACGAGCGACAGCTCCCTCCAGTGCGAGTGTTGAACGGAGAAAACTGGAAAACTCGAAAGCAGCAGCGCCGCTGAGCACTCACCGCGCTTTCTAGTTTTCCAGTTTTCTCCGTTCAATCTCCGAAACGCGAAGGAGCTGCCGCTGAGAGCGACAGCTCCTTCCTGCCTTCTTGAATCGAACCACCAAGGACGCCAAGGGCGCCAAGATTCGGCATTCCTTGGCATTCCTTGGCGTTCTTGGCGTCCTTGGCGGTTATCTCCGAAACGCGAAGGAG
>CALDQK010001278.1 GCA_937911525.1 uncultured bacterium | reverse complement strand
TCCATGTTTCTGAGAAACAGGCTCCGAGGGGGGTCCTAGGTTTTGAGAATCAACACGACAGCTCCCTCTCTATCGAGACATGAACGGAGAAAACTCGAAAAGTCGCAGGAGGCAGGTCGGCTGAGAAACCGCGTCCCTTCTAGTTTTCTAGTTTTCTCCGTTCAAACTCCGAAACGCGCAGGAGCTGTCGCGCAGCGCGACAGCTCTCTTACGTCCCTTTCGGGGCACGGGCACGAAGCGAACCGGCTACTCGAACACGACCGTCTTGTTGGCGTAGACCAGCACCCGGTCTTCGACGTGCACTCGCACGGCCCGGGCCAGGACCACCTTCTCCAGGTCGCGCCCCTTGTGGACGAGGTCTCGGACCGAGTCGCGGTGGCTGACGTGCACCACGTCCTGGGCGATGATCGGGCCCTCGTCGAGGTCCGCGGTCACGTAGTGCCCCGTGGCGCCGATCACCTTGACCCCCCGCTGGTGCGCCTGGTGGTAGGGCCGCGCCCCGCTGAAGGCGGGCAGGAAGGAGTGGTGGATGTTGATGATCTGGGCCGAGTAGCGGTCGACCAGGCGCGGGCTGAGGATCTGCATGTAGCGCGCGAGGACCACGAAGTCGATCCGCTCGCGCTCGAGCAGCTCGAGGATCTGGGTCTCCTGCTCCTGCTTGGTCTCGCGGTCGACCGGGAGGTGGTGGTAGGGCACCTCGAAGTGCTCCGCCACCGAGCGCATCCGGTCGTGGTTGCTGATCACGAGCGGAAACTCGCAGCGCAGCTCGCCGCTCTCCTGGCGCAGCAGCAGGTCGTAGAGGCAGTGGTTGGTCTTGCTGACCAGGATCGCCCCGCGCTTGACCTGGTCCGAGAAGCGGACCTGGAGGTGGGGCGAGCGGTCGGCGAGGAGCTCGCGCACGCGCTCGGCGATCTCCTCGCGCGGGACGCGGAAGCCCTCGAGCGTGAAGGCCAGGCGCGTGAAGAACACCGAGGTCGCGCGGTCGAGGTGCTGGTCGGAGTCGAGGATGTTGCCGCCGTGATCGGCCACGAAGGAGGCCAGGGCGCGCACGATCCCCGGCGCGTCGGCGCAGGAGATCAGGAGCACGGCGTGGGGGGGCGAGGGGGGCACGGGCTCTCTACCTCCTAGCTCGCGTCGGCGGCGGCGGGGTCTTCGTCGGTCTCGGCCTCGGCCTCGGGCCCCTCCGCCGTGGCGTCGGGCTCGTCGAGGGCGTTCTCGCAGGTCTCGAGGTAGGCGCGGACGCCGGTGGGATCTCCCGCGGCGCGCAGGCCTTCGAGGAAGCCCGGCTGGAGCGCGAGGCGCGCGATCCGCGCCAGGACGCGCAGGTGCTGCTCGCGGGCGCGGGTCGGGCCGAGGACCAGGAAGCAGACGTCCACCGGCTCGACGTCGTGGCCGCCCTTGAAGTCGACGGGCCGGTCCATGAGCCACAGCTCGACGTGGACCCGCTCGAGCTCGTTGAGGCCCGTGTGGTGCGGGATCGCGACGCCGTGGGTCAGGGCGGTGACCTGCTTGCGCTCGCGCTCCCAGAGCGCCGCCTCGACGGAGCGCTCGAGCGGGCGGCCGAGGCGCTCGCTGAAGCTGCGGCCCATGGCGCTGAAGAGGGAGGCCTTGGTTCGCAGGGGCTCCTTGACCAGCTCGACGTGGTCGAGGCCCTTGCTGAGCGAGAAGTCCGGCTGGTCAGGGAGGCTCGCGGTCCGGGCGGGGTTGGTCAGCGCGGCGTGCGGGCGGGTGTTGATCGCCTTGACGCGCAGCACGGCGCAGGGCACGCGCTCGGTGACCAGGTCCTCGAAGCTGCCGCGCAAGGCGCCGCGGACCTCGCTCGCGGGCGGGGCGCCCAGCACCAGGAGGTCGAAGCCTCGGGCCAGCTCCTCGAGCGCGGCGACGTCGTCGTTGGTGCGCAGGATCTTGGGCTCGCCGATCTCGCTCCGGCTGAGCTTGCGCAGGTGCTCGTGATAGTCGCGCGTGCCGGCCTCGGCCTCGGGCGTCGCGTCGGCGGGGACGAGGTGCACGAGCGTCAGCTCCGCGGCGCCATCGCTGACCTCCGCCAGGCGGTCGGCGACGTGCATGACCTGCACGTCGTGGGGGCCGGGCTCGGCCAGGACCAGCACCCGGCGGAAGCGACGGATCCCGAGCTGGGCGGGGGCCTCGCCGCGCGCCTCGCGGAACAGGAGCAGGTTGCAGGGGGGGTGGTGAATGAACCAGGCCACCGGGTCGGGCACGAACACTCGCCAGGGCGAGCGCGGGTGCCAGGGCATCACGATCCAGTCGGCGCCGCCGTGGATGGCTCGTTCGTAGAGGGCGTGCTTGGCGTTGTGGGTCAGCACGTCCTCGAACACGCAGCTGAGGCCGGTCTCCTCCTCGATTCGATCGACGTGTCCGCGGATCGTGGCGGTGCGCTCGTCGTCCTGGTCGAAGTCGGCCAGGTAGGCCTGGTCGGGGAGCTCTTCGATGCGCAGCACCTCGAGCCGCTCGCCCTCGTCGGTGACGAGGTTGGCCAGCGGGATCAGCGCGTCGAGCTGGCCGTCCTCGTCCTGGAACACGGGCACCAGCGCGCCGGTGCGAGTCAGCTGGCCAGCGCCGAGGGGGCGCGCGAAGCGGGAGCTGACGCGCGCTCGCTCGCCGTAGAGGCGAGTCAGGGCGCCTTGGCGGGTGACGCGCTTGCGCGCGTAGAGGAGGTACCACAGCAGCCCAAAGCTGACGATCCCGACGGCTCCGCCCAGGGCGAGGGGGCCCATGAAGGCCAGGAGCGAGGCGCTCCCCGCGAAGCCGAGCAAGGGGGTGACCGGGTAGCCGGGGACGGTGAAGCCGGGCTTGTACCAGCGCGCCCCGCTCTCGCGAATGAAGATCACCGTCAGGTTGACGAGGCCGAACACCAGCAGCTGGAAGGCGCTCGCGAGCTTGGCCAGCGAGACCACGTCGACCTGCCAGATCAGCACGAGCATCAACGAGCCCGTCAGCAGGACACCCGGGACCGGGGTGCGGAAGCTGGGGTGGATCTTGGCGAAGGTGTCTGGGAGCAGGCGGTCGCGCGCCATGGCGAGGGGATAGCGCGAGCTGGTCAGCAGCCCGGCGTTGGCCATGGAGGTCAGCGTCAGCACGGCGACCACCGCGATCA
>CALDQK010001277.1 GCA_937911525.1 uncultured bacterium | reverse complement strand
TGCCAAGCGCCCTCTAGCTCGAAACGCCCAGATTCTGGTGACGCTTCAGGGCTAGACGCCTAGCCGGCGCAGGTGAAGCAGCAGGACCGAGACGTCCGCGGGGCTGACGCCCGAGATCCGGCTCGCTTGCCCGAGGGTCGCGGGACGGACCGCGCCCAGCTTCTCGCGCGCTTCGAGCCGGAGTGAGTCCAGGCGGGCGTAGTCGAGTGAGTCGGGCAGCTCGACCTCCTCCAGCTCGCGCTGGCGGCTGACCTGCTCGCGCTGGCGCTCGATGTAGCCGGAGTATTGGACCTCCACCTCGAGCAGGCGCTGGACCGCGGGCGGCAGCGCGGCCAGCTGGGGGTGCTCGGCGTGGTGCTCGGCCAGCCGCGCGCGCGGGCGCCTGAGCGCCTGCGACACCTGCGGCAGCCCGTCCAGCAGCGCCCGCCCGTGGGCGAGGGCCTGGCGCTTCTCGCAGAAGCTGGCCCAGCGCGCTGCGCCGACGAGGCCCAGCTCGTGGGCCAGGGGGGTCAGGCGCTGGTCCGCGTTGTCGTGGCGCAAGAGGAGGCGATGCTCGGCTCGGGAGCTGAACATCCGGTAGGGCTCGAGCGTGCCCTGCGTGACCAGGTCGTCGATCAGGACGCCGATGTAGGCCTGATCGCGGCGCAGCACGAAGGGCGGCTCTCCTCGCACGAGCAGGGCGGCGTTGATCCCCGCCATGATCCCCTGCCCTGCGGCCTCCTCGTAGCCGGTCGTGCCGTTGACCTGACCGGCCAGGAAGAGGCCCGCGACCGCCTGGGTCTCGAGCGTCGGGCGCAGCTGCTGGGGCGGGAAGAAGTCGTACTCGACCGCGTAGCCGTAGCGGAGGATCTGGGCCCGCTCCAGCCCGGGGATCGAGTGCACGATCGCCTCCTGGACGTCGGGGGGCATCGAGGTCGAGATCCCGTTCAGGTAGACCTCGTGCGTGTCGAGGCCTTCGGGCTCGACGAACACCTGGTGGCGCTCCCGCGCGGGGAACTTGACCACCTTGTCCTCGAGGGAGGGGCAGTAGCGCGGCCCGATCCCCTCGATCACGCCCGAGTAGAGGGGCGAGCGCTCGAGGTTGGCGCGGATCGCCGCGTGGGTGTCGGCGGTGGTCTGCGTGACCCAACACTCGACCTGAGGCAGCGCGAGGTCGCGGGAGAGGAAGGAGAAGAGCGTCGGCTGCTCGTCTCCGGGCTGCGGCTGCAGCCGCTCGTAGTCGAGGCTGCGTCCGTTGACCCGCGGGGGGGTCCCCGTCTTCATGCGCCCGGTCTCGATCCCAGCCGCGGCCAGGGCCGCCAGCAGCCCCGAGGGGGGCTCGCCCATCCGGCCGCCTCGCGTCTGAGAGCGGCCGAGGTGCAGCACGCCGCGCAGGAAGGTCCCGTTGGTCAGGACCACCGACTCCGCGAGGAGCTCGCGGCCTCCGCTGAGGCGCACGCCGCGCACCCGGCCCCCCGCGACCAGCACGTCCTCGACGAGCTCCTGGCGGAGCACGAGCCCGTCCTGAGCCTCGCAGAGGCGCTTCATCCACTGGGCGTAGCGCGGCTTGTCCGCCTGGGCGCGCGGCGCCTGCACCGCGGGCCCCTTGCGGGTGTTGAGCAGGCGGAAGTGGATCCCGCAGGCGTCGATGGCCTGGCCCATGGCGCCCCCGAGGGCGTCCACCTCGCGCACGATCTGGCCCTTGGCCAAGCCGCCGATGGCGGGGTTGCAGGACATCTTGCCGACGGTGTCGAGGTTGGCCGTCAGGAGGGCGGTGCGGCGCCCGAGGCGGGCCGCCGCCAGGGCGGCTTCGATCCCGGCGTGGCCTGCGCCGACCACCACGACCTCGAAGGGCTCGACGCCGCTCACGCCGAGGACTTGGCGCCGAGGCGCACCAGGACGCGCCGGACCCGCCGTTCGTCGGCCTCGGTGACCTCGAGCGAGGTCCCGTTCAGCTCGACCCGGTCCCCGCGGGAGGGGATCCGACCCAGGCGCAGCGCGATGAACCCGCCCAGGGTCTCGACGTCCTCGTCCTCGGGGAGCTTGGTCCCGAAGGTCTCGTTGAACTCGTCGATGTGGAGCTTGGCATCGGCGTCGACCAGCGAGTCGGAGAGGCGGCGCACGGGCCGCTCCTCGTCGTCGTGCTCGTCGTCGATCTCGCCGATGATCTCCTCGATCAGGTCCTCGATCGTGACCAGCCCGGCGGTGCCGCCGTACTCGTCCGCCACGATCGCCATGTGGAACTTGCGCGTTCGCAGCTCCTTGAGCAGCTCGGCGACGCGCTTGGTCTCGGGGACGAAGAAGGGCTTGCGGATCAGCTCGCGCGGGGTCAGGCCGGGGTCCTTGCTGACCCGGAGCAGGTCCTTGACCATCAGGATCCCGACGATCCGGTCGAGGCCGCCCTCGCTGACGGGCAGGCGCGAGTGCTTGTGCTCGAGCGCGACGTCGAGCACCTCGTCCATGCTCGCGTCGACGTCCACCGACACGATGTCGATTCGCGGGGTCATGACCTCCGAGACGTCCACTTCGCGGAACTCGATGAGGTTCTCGATGACGTCCATCGTCGCCTCGTCGATCACCCCCTCTTGCTCGCCGAGGAGGGCCGCCGAGAGCAGCTCGTCGCGGGCCTCCTCGCTGTCGTCGAGCTCGCGGACGTCGAACACGCGCAGGAAGACCGTCGCCAGCCCGCTCAGGAACCAGGTCAGGGGGCGGGTCGAGCGGTCGAGCCAGGGCAGGAACCAGCCGAGGCGCAAGAGCACCGCCTCGGCCCGGCCCTCTCCGAGGGAGCGGGGGACGACGCCGCCGAGGGCCAGGTAGAGCCCGCCGCCGAGGGCCACGGCCTCGGCCCCGAGCAGGACCCAGCCCCCGCGGCTCGTCGGCTCGCCGCGGACGAGGGTCGTGGCGATCA
>CALDQK010001276.1 GCA_937911525.1 uncultured bacterium | reverse complement strand
GAGGAGACCTACCCCGGCTTCGTGCGGCACAACCTCGACAAGCTGCGCGCCAGCGGGCTCAAGCCGGCGCCGGCCGCCGAGACCTTCTTCGAGAACGGCGGCCCCGACCTGCTCCAGGAATACTTCCCGGCGCTGGCCAACCTGATCCCGCTGAGCAACCTGGTCCACCTCGTGATGGCGATCAGCATTCTGTTCAACCTGATGGGTGCGGGCCACCGCTTCGCGCTCTGGCGGATCGACGCCGGCCGCGTCGCGCTCGAGGAGCGCTGGCAGGAGCTCTTCGGGCCCTTGACCGCGGTCGGGCTCAGCCGCACCGACCCCAGCGCCTTCGCCGGGCGCGGGGGCGAGCTCGACGCGTTGATCGCCGACTTCGAGCAGCTCGAGCAGCGCTGCCGCAAGCTCTCGGTCTCGATGCTCGTGCCCATGGGGCAGGAGCTGACCTACCGCTACCAGGAGAGCCTGATCCAGGAGCGACTGGCGGCCCTGCGGCCCTTCACGGCCGCGGCCAAGGGCGCCGCGTGAGCGAGGAGACGGGCGACTTCGCGGGCCGGGTCGTTCTGGTCACGGGCGGCGGGAGCGGGATCGGGCGCGCGATCGCCGAGGCCTTCCTGGCCGAGGGGGCGCGGGTGGCGGTGTGCGGCCGCCGCGAGGAGCCCCTGCACGCCCTGGTCGAGCCCCACGGCGAGCGCGCCCTGGCGCTGCGCTGCGACGTGTCCGCTCCCGGCGAGCCGGCGGCGGCGGTGGCGGCGACCCTCGCGCGCTTCGGGGCCCTGGACGTGCTGGTCAACAACGCGGGGACCTTCGCCCTCGGGCCGCTCGAGGAGACCGACGACGAGACCCTGACGCGGATCTTCGCAGTCAACGTGCTCGGCCTGCTCGCGGCCTGCCGCGCCGCGACCCCGCACCTCGCCGCGCGCCAGGGCGCGATCGTCAACGTGGGCTCGGTCGTCAGCCAGCAGGTGATCGGCGGCTCGGTCGCCTACGCGGGCTCCAAGGCGGCCGTGGACCAGATCACGCGCTGCCTGGCCGCCGAGCTCGGCCCGCGCGGGGTGCGGGTCAACTGCGTGGCGCCCGGCAACACCGAGACGCCGATGGCGGAGCCCCTCCTGGCGGACCCCCAGGCCCGGGCCGCGACCGAGGCCCGCACGGCGCTGGGTCGAATCGGTCAGCCGGCGGATATCGCCCCCGCCGTGCTCTACCTGGCCCGCGACCCCTGGGTCACGGGCCAGGTCCTCCAGTCCTCGGGTGGCCTGATCCTCTAAAGCGCGCGACCCGCTGCGGCTAAGCTGCCGGAGGTGAACGGGGAGCGAGACGGGATCGGGGCAGCGCTGGCGGCCTATCGCGCGGCCGCCGCGCGCGAGCCCTTGCTGGCGGTCCACGCCGACGACGCCTTCGAGCGGCGCGCCGTGCTCGGCGAGGGCGGCATGGGCCTCGTCGAGCGGGTCTGGGACCGCCGGCTCGGGCGCGAGGCGGCCCTCAAGCGGATCCGCGGCGAGCTGCTCGACGACGAGGCGCGCGAGCGTTTTCGCCGCGAGGCGCGGATCAGCGCGCGCCTGCAGCACCCCGCGATCCCGGCGATCTACGAGTGCGGCGTGACCCCCGGCGGGGACCCCTACCTGCTCATGCGCGTGATCGAGGGCCAGGAGCTGAAGGAGCGCTCGCGGGCCTGGCACGCCGAGGAGCGCGGCCCCGCGGAGGTCTCGCGGCCGCTGCTGGAGGCCCTGGCTCGCGTGGCGGAGGCGATCGCCTACGCCCACAGCGAGGGGGTGATCCACCGCGACCTCAAGCCGAGCAACGTCATGCTCGGCCCCGCGGGCGAGGTGCTCGTCATGGACTGGGGCCTGGCCAAGGCCGCCGGCGAGGCGGACCCGCGTCGCCGCGCCCCCTCGCCCGAGGCTGGGTCGCCGGGCGCGGGGGAGGAGCTGACTCAGTACGGGACGGTGCTCGGGACCCCGGGCTACATGGCCCCCGAGCAAGCCGCCGGGGAGGGCGAGGTCGGGGCGCCGGCCGACGTGTTCGCCCTGGGCGCGATCCTGGTGGAGCTCTTGACGGGCGCGCCTCCGATCGAGGGGGCGACCCTGCTCAACAAGCTCAACGCCACCCTCTCCGGCCAGGCGGTGCGCCCGCGGCAGCGGCGGCCCGAGCTGCCCGCCGAGCTGGACTCCCTCGCCGACGCGGCCTTGCAGACCGCGCCCGAGGATCGGCCTGGAGCCGCGGCCTTTGGCGCCGATCTGCGCGCGTGGCTCGAGGGGCGCGAGCTCGGCGCCCACCGCTACTCGCGACTCGAGCGCCTGCGCCGCTGGAGCCGAGCGCACTCGCTCCTCCTGACCGGGCTGAGCGCGTTGACGCTCCTGAGCGCGCTGGCGGCCGGTCTCTTGACCTGGGAGACGGTCTCGGCGGCCCGGGCCGAGGCCGCGCTGGCCCGGGCCTCGCTGCAGGAGGAGCAGGCCTCGCGCGAGGCGTCGGCCGCGGCCGCGCGGCGGCGCGCCGCCGAGGAGAGCGCGCGGGCGG
>CALDQK010001275.1 GCA_937911525.1 uncultured bacterium | reverse complement strand
CTCCGCGGTGAATCGCCGCGCGCAACCCGCCCGGAACCGCGAAACTCTAGACTAGCTCAGCCGAGCTCGACTCGGGTCTGGCGCTGGCGGAGGGCGACGGGGCCGTCGTAGACGTAGCGCTCGGGGCGGGTCCGGTGGGGCTCGAGCCCGAAGGCCTGCTCGACCTGCTTGAGCAGGGCCTGGGCGCTGGGGCGCTCGTCGGGGTCGGCGGCCAGGCCCGCGTTGAGGAGCTCGAGCACGAGGTCCTTGTCGGAGACGCCGACCGCGTGCTCGATCGCCAGCTCGTCGTAGGGGAGCGCCCCCTCCCGGCGCTTGAGCGTGAAGAGCTGGAGCAGGAACTCGCGGCCGCTGAGGCCCTGGAGGTTGGCGTCGTGCTCGTAGGGGCGCTTGCCCGTCAGGAGCACGTAGAAGGTCAAGGTCAGGCTGTAGACGTCGGTCTTGCGCGAGTAGGTGCCCATCGTGATGTGATCGCCGTCGAGCTCGGGGATCGACTCCGGCGGGAGGTAGGCGGGGGTGCCGATCATCTCGCCCAGCTTGCCGTCCTTCTCCTCGAGCCGGTGCACGTCCTGGGCGCAGGCCACGTCGACGAACACGGGCTCGTAGCTGTGCTCGCAGAGGAAGGCCTCGAACTCGTCGTCGCTCAGCTCGCAGTGGCCGGGCATGCGCAGGAGCACGTTGTCGGGCTTGATGTCGCAGAGCACGAGGGGCTCGTCGCGGCGGAAGTGCAGCTCGTGCAGGGTCTGGAGCAGGTTGGCGAAGATGTCGACCGCGCTGGCGATCCGCAGCGGGTCGCCGACCTCGAGCGAGAGGCGCTCGCTGGGGAGGCGGTGCAGGCGCTCCAGGATCAGGTAGGGCGTCCCGGCGGCCGTGGCGCCCGCGTCGAGCTTGCGGACGACCCCGGGGTCGCCCATGTCCATCACCTCTCGCTCGCGCTCGAGGTTGGCCTCGTGGCCGCCGTGGGCGACCTTCATTACGGCCTCGGCCACGGGGTTGGCGAAGCCAGGGAAGAACTGCTCGCCCTGGATCACGACGGTGTAGACGGTGCCCTGGCCGCCCTCACCGACGACCTGGCCGAGCACGTAGGCCCGCGAGAGGTCGTCGCTGAGGAGCATCTCGGCATCGATCCCCTCGACGCGCGTGCGATCGACGTCGGTCCCCTCCTTGAGCTGGCTGCGCAGGAAGGTCTCGACCGCGCTCAGGCGGCTGCTGGCGAGGGTGCCGCGCCCCTGGTTCAGGCGGCGGCGCAGCTCGGCGAGGAGCTGGGAGAAGCGCCCGTTGGGGACGCTGCGGAGCGCTTGGGCCAGGCCCTGCAGGCGCCACACCGGGAGCTCGGCCGTGGAGGGGAAGGCCGAGGGCCCGTAGGCCAAGCCGACGACCGGGACGCCCGCGGCGCGCACGCCCTCGAGGCCGCGGACCTCGCCGCCAGCGAAGAGGCGCAGCACGATCACGAGGCCCTTGTTGCCGGCGCCCTTGAGCACGATCCCGCAGTTGTCCTCGTTGACGCGGACCCGGCCGTCGTAGACCTCGCCCGGCTGCCAGTCGATCCCGAGGGCCTCGAGGAAGCGCGCGAGCTGCTCCTGGAGCACGCCGCCGAGGCCGTGCTCGCCCTCGGGGTCGAGGAGCCAGGTGATCAGGGAGGCGTAGGCGTACTCGTCTTCGGCCACGCCCAGGACGTCGAAGGTGTCGAGGGGGCGGGCTTCGGCCTCGTCCCCGAGCTCTTCCGCGGCGCTGTCCGCGCCTTCCTGTACGACCTCGCTCACGCGCCCTCGCCCATGGTGCGGAGCAGCTTGCAGAAGCGGTAGAGCGTCTCGGGTTGGAAGAGGGTGGCTTGGATCGCGCGGCCGAGGCGGATCTGGGCGCGCTCGCTCAGGCGGCGCCGCTCGTAGGGGGGGAGCTGGGCGCCGTTGAGGAAGGTCCCGTTGGCTGAGTCGTGGTCTTCGATCAGCCAGTGGTCCTGGCGGCGGTGGAAGAGGGCGTGGACCTTGCTGACCGTCTGGTGGTGGAACTGGAGGTCGCACTTGAACCCGCGCCCGGCGACGAGGATCCCGTTGATCTGGTTGCGCGTCGCCGGCTCCAGCCACACCACGCTGGCGTCGGGGTGGAGGAAGTCTCGCGCAGAGCGCTTGAAGGTCTTCTCGGGGGCGGCGAAGAGCTGGTCGCGGTGGATGACCTGGGTCGCCTCGCCGTCGTCATCGTCCGCGCTCGCGTCGGGGACGGGCTCCTCGAGGAGGGGGTTGGCGAGGAAGAAGGAGCGAGTCATCTTGCGCGTCGCCGGGTCACTCGTTCGAGCCGCCGCGAAGGGCTCGACGACGAGGGCCGGGGTTGGGTGCGCGAGGACGAAAGCGTCCTCGTCGAGGTCGCGGGTCTGGGCGAGCAGCTCGACGACGGTCGTCATGCGGCCAATGCTATCGCCTCTGGCGAGAGAGCGGGCGGATCGCGCGGCATACTGCGGAGGTGAGCGACGACGAGCTGCAGCTGCTGCGCCGGGCCTGGAGGGAGCGCGGCGACCTGGAGAGCGAGGCGGCCTGGCTGCGGGCCGCGCTGCGCGCTGAGCTGATCTCGCCCGACGTGGTGCTGGCCCGCTGGCACCTGGGGGACTCCGCAGCCGCGCAGGCGGTCGCGCGAGCGGAGCCCGAGGAGCCCGACCTCGCCGCGTGGATCCGGGGCCTGGCCGCCTTCGACCTGGGGCCCCGCCTCCAGGTCCCCCAGGTGCCAGCCCAGGGCTGGGGGCAGCCGGCCCTCGTGCGAGCTTCCTACGTCGCGTTCGAGCTCTCCCTCGATCGGCTCGCGCCGCTCGAGGACCCGCCCACGCCCCTGGCGAGCCTGCGGGTCGAACTAGCCGGCTTCCAGTCGGCCGCGCCGCTTCCTGCCTGGCCGCTCGCGCATTGGTGCGCAGCCTTCGAGGGCGCGCCGCGGGGGTCGGACCTCGAGGTTCAGACCTTGCTCGGCCTGCTCACGCTCGCTCAGACGGTCGCCGAGGACGCGGTCGTGTTCGCGGCGCGGGCCCTCGGCGCCTGGCTGCAGGTCAACCTCTCGGTGGCTCACCGGGCGGTGTTCGAGCCAGGTCAGGTCGCTGCGGTCGCGGTCAACGCGCTCGCCACCAAGCTCTCCGAAGGCGAGGTCCGCGCGGCCCTGAGCGAGCGGCTCCTCGCCTGGCTGCGCGAGCGCTCAGACCCGTAGCTGGACTCGCAGGGGCGAGCTGCAGCCATACACGGCGCAGCCCTCTCCTTCGGCCAGGCACTCGCGGTGGTGGAGCGCGCCGCACTCGACGCAGGGGGCGGTGTCGGGGGCGCGGCGGTGGACGACGTCGTGGCAGAAGGGGCAGCGAGTCGCGGCCAGGGGGCGACCCGAGGCCCGCACTGCGTGAGCGTCCAGGGCCCGCGCGGCTGCCGAGTCGGGCGCGCGTATGCGGCGTCCCCGGGGTCCTCCCGCCTGGGCTCGCGCTTCGGCGCGTGGGGTGTCGCACAGGTTGGCCAGGGCGGTCAGCAGCCCGAGGGTGATCTCCACGCGCTCCATGCGCAGCTCACGGGCGCCGTCGGGCCGGGTGAGCAGGAGGCGGTCGGAGTCGAGTCGGACTCGGCCCTCGCGTTGGAGGAGGGGCAGGACCGCGCTCTCGATCCGCACGGCGTCGACGCCGCGGTAGCCCTCCAGGTTGAGGAAGAGGGGGGAGCTAGCCTGAAAGGTCCCCCGCGCCCCGCGCAGCCACACTTCGTAGCGCATGGCTCCGTCGCGCTGCAGCACGACCCGCAGGGTGCGTCCACCCTGGCGCGCGATCAGGATCCGCCCCTCGGCTGCCTCGAGCACTCGACCGCCGAGGCGCTCGCCGAGGTCCCGCAGCTGGCCCCGCGCGGGCGCCAGCTCTCGGCTCCTCTGCTTCGCTAGGAGCAAGGCCAAACCAGCCAGCCCCAGCACCGCCCCGATCGCGACCGAGAGCGCGATCAGCAGGTCGAACACGAGCTCTCCATTGAGCTCGAAGCCAACCGCCATCAGGTAGGGCAGGCCCATTCCCAGCGGCACGAGCAGTCCTGCGTAGGCGTCGCGTGTCGACTTCCTCAATGGACCCCCACGGCTCCACGCATAGCCCGTCGCGGCCCCGGGGTCGCGACCAGGGCTTGATTGATCGCCTCCACCAGCTGCCCGGGGGTCAGCTCCGCGAGCGGGAGCGGGTCCACGTGCGGGGCGCGCTCCTTGGGCTCCTCCAGCGTGATGGTGAGCTCCTCGCTCTCTTCACGCAGCCAGACGCAATCGCCCACCCGGCGCTGGACCTCTGGGTGATCGAGGACGTCGATCAGGTTCCCCGGGAGCTCGCCCTTCGGCGCGCGCAGCACGACCAGAGGCCGGTTGGTGTAGTCGGAGTCTTGGCGAGCTTGCCAGGTCTGTTCGTACCAAGGCGCGTAGCCGCGTCCCAGATAGACCTCGGCCCAGTCGACGCGCGCCAGCCCCGCCGCCAGCGCGACGAGAACCGCGACGCCAGCGACGCGGCGCCCCCAGCTGGTGGGCTTGACCTCTGCAGGGGGGATCCCCAGCGATCCAGTCGGCGTTGGGCGTCGATACACGTCAGCAGCTCCCTCTTCCCCCGCGAAGGGAGGGGGACGCACGCTGAGCGCCGCGTAGCAAGTCTTGCTGTTCTGGTGCCCCAGGGTCGCGCGAAGTGACGGTCCGTGGCTCAACCGGCTGACGTCGATTGTCAGCGTGAGGGCAGGCGCGACCGCGTGTCGGGGTTGCTTGGCAGAACCGTGAGGGCAGGCGCGACCGCGTGTCGGGGTTGCTTGGCAGAACCGAAAGTTCTGCCAAGCACCCCGCCCGCCGCCGGCGCCGCCGAGCCCCGCCGCGGTCAGTTCGCAGGCCCGCGAGCCCGCTTCGGCGAGCTGGCCGTACGTAGCGGCAGCCCC
>CALDQK010001274.1 GCA_937911525.1 uncultured bacterium | reverse complement strand
CAAGCCTTGGCTTCCGAGGCTGCACGTCCCTGGGAGGTGGGCGAGTTGGTCAGCGCGGCGCTGCGGCTGAAGCCTGGGCGCGCTGCCTGAGTGAGCGTCGCTCCGCTGAACACCCACCGCGCCTTCTAGTTTTCCAGTTTTCTCCGTTCAACATCGAAACGCGAAGGAGCTGTCGCCGAGCGCGACAGCTCCTCTTCATCCGCTCGCCAGGTTTGGGCGCAGCTGGACCTGCTTCTTCGCTTTCTACTTCTTCGCTTTCTACTTCTTCGCTTCCTGCAGCTTCTTGCGGTGCTTGCGCAGGTAGGTGTGCAGGCGCGCCTTGAGGAACACCCGGATCGTGCGGAGCACGGGCGTGGGGCCGAGGACCTTGCTCGGGCCCGGCAGCGCCTGGCCGACCCAGCGGGTGAAGTCGAAGTCGTCGACGTGGGTCACGATCTTGCCGTCGACGAGCTCGAAGCTGGCGTCGATCACGTTGTGGACCTCGTTGCCGAACACCGAGTAGCGCGCCTCCCAGCGAGCGACGCCGTAGCGCTCGTCGGCGCGGACCCCGCTGAAGGTCACGACGAGGTCCTCGGACTCGCAGAGCATGGCCCACATGGCGCCGACCTGCTCGCCGCGCAGGTTGGGGAACACGCGGTCGCGGAAGTGGATCTGGGGGGCGTATTGGGCGGCCATGGTCGCGGCGTCGCGCTGGCTGAAGGCCTCGTAGAAGCGGCGGATCACCGCCTCGTTGCCCGCATGGCGCGCGCCGAGCTGGGCCTCGCTGCTGAGCTCGATCCGGCGGGCCCCCTGACGGAGGACGACGCGCGGGGCCAGGCCGCGCGAGACCTCGATCTTCCAGGAGCGGTCACGGCCGTAGCGGCGCACGACCCGGTCCGCCGCGCCCAGGCGCTCGCCGAGGCTGCCCACCAGGCGGTCCCCGGCGACCTTCAGGCTGCCGGCCCAGCGGCGCTGAGGCACGGTCCCTTGGGGCGCGATCGTGAGGTCGAAGGCGTAGCGGCTCTCCGACTCGGCGGCCAGGCGCAGCTCGGCCCGCTTGCCGTCCGCGCTGCGCAGGCCGTAGCGCTCGGGCCAGTCGGCGGTGGCCAGGGTCGAGCAGAGGCCGATCAGGAGCAGCGAGCGGAGCAGGGGCTTGATCATGCCCCCTCCTTCGCAGAGGGCGGGCCGTTACGTAAGTCCTTTCGCTGCCGACGCCGTGAAACGGTTCACTCAGCTCTTGGGAATGGGGTCCAGGGGCGGAACGGTCGCGTCCAGGCTGGACGCTATGCGCAGCGCTAGTCGAAGTAGAGGACCGAGCAGTCGTTGTGCACCGAGAGGTGCTTGAAGTCGCCGTCGGCGCGGCCGAAGAGCTTCACGCTGTGCGTCCCTGGCTGGAGCCGCTGACCCCCAGCCGCGAGGTAGCTGACCCCGACCGTGCGCTGGCTGACCGAGGAGGGGCTCTTCAGCTGCTGGACGCCCATGAAGCCTCGCCGGCGCCCGTCGATCTCGAGCCACAGGAACACGTTGCCGCCGGGGTCGCTCGTGTCGCCCTGGACGCGGGCCTTGGCGCTGAAGAACACGACCCCGTCGTGCCCCGGGGGGAGGTCGAGCTGGCCGCTGGCGAGCAGGCGCGCCTGGCGGAGGGGGGTCTGCGGGGTGCGGCTGCCGCCGACCACGATGTAGTCGCTGGGCGCGCTGAGGAAGCGGGCGGGCGGGTCGATCGCGCCGGCCACGCGCAGGCCGCCGTGCAGGGTCACGAGGTTGGTCCCGCGCTCGACGTGGAACTCGAGCTTGGGCTCGCGGTTGTCGGCGGGCTGCCCCCAAGGGAACTCGCAGGCGTCCAGGCTGAGGCTGCGCGGCGAGCCGTCGAAGCGCTCGCCTCCCACGAAGGCCTGCGAGAAGAGCGGCCCGCGCAGGGCCGCGCCGTCCCAGACGTCGGTGACGCTCAGGTTGGTGCGCACGAAGGGGTCGGCGAAGTCGTAGCGCCCGTCGAGGAAGAGCCCCCACATGGCGTCGCCCATGCCCCGCCCGCGGGCGTGGAACACGGTGCCCGCTGCCAGGGCCACGAGCGGCTCGCCGCGGCGGGGCTGGACCCGGTGGGTCAGCACGGGCGTGTGGGGGAGCACGCCGTAGCCGTGCTTGCTGAAGCCGACGCCCGCGGTGCCGAAGGAGAAGCGCTGGCTGTCCTGGCCGAGCGCGCTGGCCTGGACCTGCTCGGCGGGGCGCACGAACACCGAGAGGTTGGTCCCGCTGCCGACCACGAAGCGCCCCGACTCGGCGCGGGCCACCAGCGAGAGCCGGTGCTGGCCCGCGCTGAGGAGCTCCGCGGCGACCGCGTTGATCCCGGTCATGACGGCGTTGTTGCTCCCGCGCCAATCCATGACGGCCTGAGTCCCGCTGCTGCGTCCGTCGATCTGGAGCTCCAGGCGCCCCGCGGGGCGGCCGCCGCCGGGGAACACCCGCCCGTCGCAGTGCAGGAGCACCCACTGGGGCGCGGCGAGCTGGATCGTCGTCTCGACCAGGGTCCGCGGGGTGGCGTCCACGCTGGCGTCGCTCGCGAGCGAGCGATAGCTGGACTGGAGGCGGTCGCGGCCGGCGGGGCCTGGCCCGGTCGGGGTCGTCGGAGTCGTCGGGGGGGTCGGCGTCGTGGAGGGGGCGCCGACGACCTGGACCTCGTCGAGGAGGCGCGCGCGTCCAGGGGCGTAGAGGCGGAAGCGGTAGCGACCTGCGCGGATCCAGCCGGCGGCCTGCTCGCCGCTCTGGCCGCGGGCGAAGAGCACCTCGGGCGCGCCCTCGCGGCTGACCCACAGCTCGCCGTTCAGGCCGTCGCAGCCCCAGCGGAGGGTGGTCTGGCCCGCGCCTCCTGCGCCGAGCGAGACCTGCGCGGGGTCGGCTTGGAGCAGGCCCCCTCCGGCGGGCACCCCGAGCACGTGCAGGCGGTCGAGCTCCTGGGCGCCCTGCCGGAGCGAGAAGGCGTAGACCCGGCCCGCCTGGATCCAGCTCGCGCGAGCCGAGCCGGAGCTGGAGCGGGCCATGAGCTGCGGGACCCCGCCCGAGACCGAGACGTGGACCTCTGCCTGCGGGGCGGCCTGGGTCTGCCAGCGCAGCGTCACGGCGGCGCGCCCCCCCGCGGGGACGACGGGGGCGGCGCGGTCGACGCGCAGGCTTCCGCTGGGGGCGGCCAGGGCCGGGCTGGCGAGGGCCAGCAGGGCCGGGGTCAGCAGGGCCAGGCTGGCTCGGGTCAGGCTGGGCTTCAGGGGGCTGGGCTTCATCGCTCGACTTCCTCTCACCCTAGAGGCGCGGAGCTTCGGCAGATTTGGCACAAGTCCCTTGCTCGTAGCCCCTTGGAGCCAGGTTGGGGGCGCCGCCAAGCGGGGCTAAGGTGCCTGCCATGGAGGATCCCCTCGAGGAGGCGCGGGCCCTGCGCAAGGCAGGGAGCTTGGCCGAGGCCCAGCGGCTGCTCAGCGAGGCGATCGCGGCTCGGCCGGACTGGCCGCGCGCCTTCAACGATCGCGGCTGCCTGCGCGTGGAGTTGGGGGACCTCGACGGCGCCCTGCGCGACCTGGCCGAGGCGCTCCGACTCCAGCCCGACTACCCCCAAGCCCGCCGCAACTTCGAGATCGTCTCGACCCTCGTCGGCAGCGTGGGGGACGGCGGCAGCGCAGCCAGCACCCTCTCCGCCAGCCTGGCCGAGGCCCGCGGCGCCGGCTCCTTCGCCCACGCCCTGGTCGAGTATCTGCGCGAAGCGGTGGCGGTCCCGGCGGGGCTGGAGGATCGGCGCGAGGACGCGATCCAGGACGTCGTGCTGCGAGTGGTCGGCCTCAGCCGCGCCGACGACCTGCCCCTCGCCGAGGCGCTGCGGCGGCTGCGGCGCTCGAGCACCCGCGGCTGGGTGCGCCGGCTCCTGCAGCTGCAGCGCCGGCGCGAGCTGCCCTCCCTGCCCTCGGACGTGGGCGAGGTCGAGGCTCCCAGCGAGCGCGCAGGGGCGACCTCCTTGCGCCTGGAGAGCGCCCTCGACGAGCTGCGCGATCAGCTCCTGGCCCGCTCCAAGAGCGCTACGCGCTGGCGACGCCGGGTGGTGTGGGACGTCTACGTCGGCTCGCTGCTCGAGGGGCTGCACCTGACGCGAGCGGAGGTCGTGGCCGCGGTGCGGCAGCTGGGGATCGGCCCGCGGCGGGCGAGCGAGGGGCAGGTCCTCGCCGACCTCGACCGGATCAGCGCGGCGTTGCGGCAGG
>CALDQK010001273.1 GCA_937911525.1 uncultured bacterium | reverse complement strand
CGATCGAGACGCCGACGCCGGCGAGCGTCCGCGACCCCGAGCCTTCGCGGCGTGAGCTCGCGCCTCCTGGGGAGGAGGCGACCCCGGGTCAGCGGGACCCGGTCGAGCCCGCCGCGGAGGCTCCCCCCTCGCCCGCGCCCAGCCTGCGGGGCGAGCCCCTCCGCGCGGCGCTGCTCGAGATCCTGAGCGCCGGCCAGCGCGCCGAGGACGCCGAGGACCAGCGCGCCGCGATGAAGGCCGGCGAGGCGCTGCTCGAGACCCTGCGCGGCGTGGCCGCCCGCGGCGAAGCCGAGGCCCTGAGCGAGGCGCGCAGCTGGCTGAAGCCAGGCAGCCCCCTCCCCCTCCAGGTCAGCGCGGTCCGCCTGATCGACCAGCTCGAGGGCAAGGCCGCCTTGCAGCTCCTGGCCGAGCTCTCCTTCGGACCGGGCCGGGACGCCGCCCTGCGCATGCACGCCCTGCGCGCGCTCCGCCGCCGGGACGCGCCCTTCGCCCAGGGGGCGATCACCGACGTCGTCGAGGACCGCGCCCGCGAGGACGCCGTACGCTGCTTCGCCATGGATCAGCTCGACCCCGAGGCGGCCGGGACCCTCGAGGACGTGGTCCGCGACCCCGAGGACAAGACCGACGTGCGCCGCTACGCCCTCGAGGTGCTCAAGCGTGTCGACCCACCGCGCTACGATCGGCTGCGCGGGATCGACCTCGGCGAGGACTGAGCCATGGCCAAGACCAGGACCAAGGAGACCAAGAAGACGACCAGCAAGCGCGGCGGCCGCCGCCCTGGCGCCGGCCGGCCCCGCGAGATCCAGGGTGAGAGCCCGATCGTGAACCTCGGGATCCGGATCAGCGAGGAGCAGGCTCAGGCCCTCGACGAGATCGCGGAGGCCGAGGGCCTGCGCGGCCGCGCCACCGCGGTGCGCTGGCTGATCGAGGAGTGGCGGGAGAGGTCGTCGCGCGCTCCCGCCTGACGCAACGCGTAACAAATCGACTCCCAGCGCCCCTGCGCTTCGCCTCAAAGTCAGCCATGCGAACCGCTTCGTTCCGTCACTGAACCGCATGCGACTGGCTGAAATGGACCTGATCCGCCCTCCCAAATCCTGAAACGTCCGATACGGACGCTAAATACACGTGCCTCCAAAGGACTTGGCGCGACGCGATTTCCCATTCCTGGAGGATGGCCCACGGCGTGCAACTCCCGATTTCTGACGGAGGAATCGCATGGGTCAGCTTCGCAACACCGCTCTGCTCCTGGTCGCCTTGACCGCTCTCACTGGCTGCAACACCGGCAGCCGCTCGACGAAGAAGAGCGACTCGGCCTCGACGGGCGCCGCGGTCACCAGTAACGGCAACGGCTCGGGTCCCAACTGGGGCAACGGGACCGGCGCCAACGGCAGCAACGGCCTCGGCGGCCCCGGCAACGGCACGGTCCAGGGCAGCCTCGATCCGGACCACGACGGGCTGACCAACGACGAGGAGGCCCTGTTCGGGACCGACCCCAACAACCCCGACACCGACGCCGACGGGATCATCGACGGCCGCGACCTGGCGCCCCTCTTCGGCGCCGCGAGCTACGGCCCCTTCGAGCTCATGTATCCCCGCGGCGCGGTCCACACCCAGCACGACTATCAGGTCGCCGGCCTCTTCGGCCGCTCGCGCGTCGAGAAGTGGCTGGCCGGCTACCGCGAGACCTACAAGGGCACCCGCGGCACCCGCAGCAGCGAGATCACCGAGACCAAGGTCAAGGCCGAGATCGACGAGCTGACCAAGCAGAGCGAGTTCACCGCCGTCTCGGTCAAGAGCAAGGGCAGCCTCGACCGCTTCGACGGCCACCAATACAAGAAGACCTTCTTCCCCAGCCGCTACACGATCGACTACGACTTCAAGCAGCAGAGCTACGAGGTCGCCTTCCGCAACGCCCAGCCGGTCACCGTCCGCGACGACGCCGGCAGCGCCTTCGCCAACCGGGTGTTCCCGATCACGGTCCGCGGCAGCTCGGCCTCGACCCTCACGATCCAGTTCGCGGTCGACAAGCCCGCTGACCTCTACCTCGACACCCAGACCCACTACATCGTCCCCGCCCTGACCTTCCAGGTCTTCGACGGCAACGACCCCTACACCGCCACGGTCGTCGCCGACGACGTCGCCGTCGGCTCGCCCCTCAACGAGCACGCCTACGAGGTCCGCGTCCCCCTCCCGACCGCCGCCGGCAGCCAGACCGCCGAGTGGACCGTCGCGATCACCCCGGTCTGGGTCGAGAAGAAGGACGGCCAGGACGCCAAGGTCAGCTCGATCGACGCCGGCGTGCTGCGGATCGGCGCCGTCGCCCACGACCAGACCCTGAGCAGCAGCCAGCAGGGCAACAACGGCCAGGCGACCAGCTCGCGGCTGACCGGGATCTTCCCGACCCTGCAGGACCTCGCGACCGACCTCCGCGCCGAGGCCGCCAAGCGGACCTTCGGCCAGCAGGTGATCGACGACAAGACGGTGATCAGCCAGACCGTCCCGACCGGCCGCCCCACCACCGCCCGCGAGTGGACCCTCTCGATCGTCCAGACCACCGCCCGGATCAGCCAGCTCGCGATCGGGACCCTGATCCAGGTCGACGAGTTCACCAACTACACCAGCGGCCAGGACCTGGTCAAGCTGATGGACCCCGACCAGGCCCGCCGCTACGGCAAGATCGCCGAGCAGCTGCAGAAGCTGAACGCGGCCAGCTCGGCGGTGATCCACGGCATGACCGCGGTCGTCATGGCCGAGCAGGGCGACAAGATCCGCGCCACGCTCTACGCCGCCCGCTCGGTGACCGAGGTCTTCCGCGCCGTCGGTGACACCGAGCTGATCCGCGCCGGCGCCGCCGCCGCCTCCTTCGCCACCAACATTTACGAGGCCTACGACGCCTTCCGCGGCGGCGACAACCTGCGCGGCGGAATGTATGTCGCTCGCGCCACGGTCGACGTCCTCTCGGCCTTCGACAGCGAGCTCGCCGCCGGCGGCGCCGCGATCCTGGGCGGCGCGACCGAGGGCCTCAACGCCTACAACGCCTTCCGCCAGGGCGACACCGTCCTCGGCCTCGTCCACGTCGCCCGCGGCAGCGGTGCTTTGGCCCGCTTCTTCCTGCGCAACCAGGAGATCATGGGGATCCCCGCCGGCTCGGTGATCACCGCGGCGCTCGGCGTGGTCGACGTCGGCTACAACATTTACCGCGCGACCCAGCAGAACGACCCGATCATCAAGCAGCGCTATATCGAGGACGCGGTCGCCTCGGCCGTCGACACCGCGATCTTCCTGATCCCGACCGTGGGCCCCGTGATCCAGGTCGTCTGGCAGGTCGGCTGGCAGGCCCTGACCTGGATCTTCCCGGACCTCGCCAAGTTCCGCATGTTCCGCTCGCCGGGCGCGTTCCTGACCTTCGTCGGGCAGGTGTTCTTCACGAACACGATCCCCTCCGCCTACGCCGAAGAGGCCTACGAGGGCGCCGCCAAGGAGTTCATCAAGCTCATGGAGGACCGCCAGGCAGCCGGAGAGCTGGTGCTAGCGATCTTCCCGGAGATCAACTGATCTCGACCCCACACCCTGAATCCTGAATCTCGTGAGGGAGCTGTCGCTGCAGCGACGGCTCCTTTGCGTTCCGGAGATAACCGCCAAGGACGGCAAGAACGCCAAGAATCTCTGGCGCCCTTGGCGTCCTTGGCGGTTCGATCCAATCAAGCAGGAAGGAGCTGTCGCGCTGCGCGACAGCTCCTTCGCGTTTCGGAGATTGAACGGAGAGAACCGAGAACGAGAAAGCGCGGTGAGTGCTCAGCGGAGCTGCTGTGATCGAGTCTTGGAGTTTTCTCCGTCAACACTCGCACTGGAGGGAGCTGCGCCCGTGCGACAGCTCCTTCGCGTTTCGGAGCACGCACGGGCACGGGCACGATTCAGCAGGCCTGCGGAGGCGGCAGGACGGGCGAACGAGGGCTAGTTGGCTACGCGTAGAGCCAGCTCGGCGTCGCCCAGCCACTGGCTCTCGCCGTGTCGCTCCAGCCAGGCCAGCAGGCGCTCCGCCGCGCTGCCGCTCAGCGGCTCGGTGTCCGCGCGGCCGCGCGCCTGCTCGAGCGTCAGCCCCTCGCGCCCCGCCTGGTACAGCGCGTTGATCGCCGGCGCCCGCGCGCGGGTGAGCGAGCGGTCCTCGGGCGTCGGCGCAAACACCGGCGGCGGCGGCGGCGGCGGCGGCGGCGG
>CALDQK010001272.1 GCA_937911525.1 uncultured bacterium | reverse complement strand
GCCGACTACCTGCTCGGCGCCCTCGACGCCTTCGACCCCTTCGGACAGGACCAGCTCTTTCCGCGCCTGCGCCCGCACGTCCAGCCGGGCGGGCGGGTCTACGTGGTGGGCCTCGAGCCCTCGCCCGCCAAGACCGACCTGCCCTGGGGCCAGGTGATCCTCGAGCTCGAGCGCCTGCGCGACGCCTGCATTCTGCTCGCCGGCGACCGCTGCTACCGCGAATACCCGCGGGCCTGGGTCAGCCGCAACCTGGAGCGGGCCGGCCTGACGGTGGTCGAGGAGCGGGTGTTCCCGATCCGCTACGGCGAGAGCCATATCAACAGCCAGCTGGGCGTCGCCCGCCGCAAGCTGGAGCGGATCGGGCGCGTGGACGCCGCCCTGGGGCGGGAGCTGAAAGCCGCCCTCGACCGGCTCGAGCAGCGCGCCAGCGAGGTCGCGGCGGCCTCGGGCCGGGCGACCTTTGGGGAGGACTACCTGGTCATCGCCCGCGCGCTCTGAGCGCGGCGTCACTCCAGCTTCAGCGAGATCCGATCCAGGCCGACCCAGCGCGCCTTGTCGTTGCCGGAGAGGCGCAGCTGGACCATGAACCATCCCGCGCGACGGAGCACCTGGTTGTCGGCCCGCTTGCCGACTGTGACCCGGTCGTAGGCCTCCAGCGGACGGCGGCGGAGCTTGCTCAGCGGAAGCAGGGCCTCGTCCCCGTCCAGGAAGAACACCCAGCCGAGCTCGCCCAGCTGCTCGGCCACGATCCCTGGATAGAGGGTCTCGTCTTCCTCCCAGAGGGCGATCACCACCGGCGCCTGCTCCTCCTCCGCTCGCACCGGGCGCCAGCCGCCCTTCAGCAGCTCCAGCTCGGGCACCAGCCGCCAGCGACGCTCGGCCGTCTTGAAGTGGATCAGCGCCATGGGGCCGTGGCGGCGCAGGATCACGCCCTCCTCCAGTCCGTAGCGGACCCGGGCGCCGACGCCGAACCCGTCGGTCAGGAACCCGCCCGCCGGCGCGTCGTACCACTGCCCGTCGCGGTCGCAGAAGTAAAGCCCGTGGCGCCCCTCGTTCTGCTCGATCACGAAGCCCAGGCGGAGCTGGCCGCCCTGCTCGACCACCAGGGCTTGCCCGAGCTTGGGCTCGAGGACGCGAAGTGGCTCCACCTCCGGCGGAGGGGTCGGCAGCTCCAGCGCGACCTGCGCCCCGGCGGCGAAGCCACCGCGCTTCGCGGGCGCCTCGCTGGCGCGCGGGGTCTCAGCGGCGCCAGAGTCACTCCGAGGTCGCAGCCCCCCCGCGGCGAGGCCGAGCAGGGTGGCGCCGATCAGCCCGACCACGAAGAGGGCGAGCGGCACTCCGCGCCGCTCGCTCGCGCCAGCTCCGGCGACCTCGCCCGCGCCGTCCCAGCCGCGCAGCGCACGCGCGAGCTCTGGGGCGCTGGGACGCTTGTCGGGCTCTTTGCTCAGGGCGCGCAGGCAGATCGCCTCCAGGCGAGGCGAGAGCCCCTCGACCAGCGCGCAGGGCGGCTGCGGGTCGTCGCTGATCAAGCGCGAGAGGATCTCGATCGAGCCTTGGCCCTTGAAGGGCAGCTCTCCAGTCAGGCAGCGGTAGAGCACGATCCCCAGCGCGAACACGTCGGACTTGGCGTCGACCTCGCTGTGCAGCCCCTTGGCCTGCTCCGGCGACATGTAGGCCGGGGTCCCGAGCACGTCGCCGGTCAGGGTCAGGCGTTGGCTCCCGGGGCCGCGCGCCAGGCCGAAGTCCCCCAGCTTGACCACTCCCTCGGCGTCGAAGAACACGTTGGCCGGCTTGAGGTCCCGGTGCAGGATCCCGCGCTCGTGCACGTGGGCCAGCGCGTCGGCCAGCTGCGCGACGAGCTGCGCGGCCTCGCGCGGAGGCAGCCGATGCCGTTCGCGCAGCCGCTCCTCGAGGTCGCCGCCCTCCGCCAGCTCCATGGCCAGGTAGGCGAAGCCACGCGCGCTGCCCGTCTCGTAGACGCGCAGCAGGTTGGGGTGGTCGTCGACCTGGGCCTGGGCCTCGGCCTCGCGCATGAAGCGGTCGAGCGAGGCGCTGTCCTCGGGCTGGACCAGCTTGAGCGCGGCGGGGCGCCCGGTGAGCTGGTGGCGGGCGCGGAACACGCTGCCCATGGCGCCTCGCCCGAGTTGCGCCTCCAGCAGGTAGGGCCCGACCTCGGCGCCCGCCTTCCAGGCAGAGGTCGACGCGGAGGTGGCCTCGAGCGCGCCCAGCTGACGAAGGCAGGCCTCGACCTCGCCGGGCTGCAGGAGCTGGCTCTGCACGAGGGAATCCGCCAGGGTCGCCCCGGGACCGCGCGCCCGCTCGGCCCGGGTCTGCAAGAGCAGACGCTGGATCTGCTCCAGGGGCAGCCGCCCCTGCTGGTGGAGCAAGCGCGCCAGCCGCGTGTCGTGCGGGTCCATTCCGCTCACCCCCTCAATCTAGCGAGGGCGTCGAGCCCGCGCCGGTCGGTATGCAGCGTGTCAGCCACGCGATCGCCTCGCGCTCGCCTCGTCCTGGACCGGGATCACGACGTCGTACATGCCGCGCTTCCACCGCGCCAAGATATCCAGCAAGCCGATGAGCAAGATCGCTGGTCCGGGCAGCCAGCAGCAGATCCCCAGCGCGACGTGGAAGCGCACGCGCCAGAGCGGAAGCGGACGCGCAAAGGTCCTAGGCTCGAGAGCGAGGAGATCGGCCACGCGCCCAGAATAGACCCTCAGCCCAATTGCCTGGCACAGCCGAGAGTTGTGCCAAGCACCCCGCCCGCCGCCGGCGCCGCCGAGCCTGGCCACCGCCATTTCGCAGCCCCGCGAATGCTGGCTCGC
>CALDQK010001271.1 GCA_937911525.1 uncultured bacterium | reverse complement strand
GGGCGCCGGGCGCACGCGGGTCGGGCTGGGGACGGACATTCACCGCCTGGTCGAGGGCCGCAAGCTGATCCTGGGCGGGATCGAGGTCCCCTACGACAAGGGCCTGCTCGGCCACAGCGACGCGGACATCCTCACCCACGCCCTGATCGACGCGATCCTCGGCGCCTGCGGACTGGGGGACATCGGCGAGCGCTTCCCCGACACGGACGAGGCCTACGCCGGCGCGGACTCGGTCGGGCTCCTGCGCCACGTGCTGGCCGACGTGCGCAGCCTGGGCTATCGGATCGAGCACATCGACGCCGTGATCCACGCCCAGCGGCCCAAGCTCAAGCCCTACAAGCGGGCGATGCGCGAGAACCTGGCCGAGGCCCTGGGGATCGACGTGGCCGCGATCAACCTCAAGGCCAAGACCGGCGAGGGGCTGGGGCCCGTGGGGGAGGGGCTGGCGATGAGCGCGCAGGTGATCGTGCAGTTGGTGGGCTAGCGAATCGGGGTCCTGGCGCCCGCGCTTCGCCATCCAGCCCCTGCAGCGCTATCTTGCGCGACTTCCTGCGACACCCGCCCGGGACCCCCCGGTATGACCAACCACCCAAAGGAGCGTGCGTGACCGTCCTGCAGCTACGCAACACGCTGACCCGCGAGAAGGAGTCCCTCCCCGCGCCGGCCGAAGCCGGGCAGGTCAAGCTCTACACCTGCGGCCCGACGGTCTACAACCACGTCCACATCGGCAACTGGCGCGCCTTCGTCTTCTACGACGTGCTGCACCGGGCCCTGCGCTGGCTCGGCTACGACCTGCGCCACGTGATGAACCTGACCGACGTCGACGACAAGACGATCCGGGGTTCGATCGCCGAGGGCGTGCCGCTGCGTGAGTTCACCCAGCGCTACACCGACTTCTTCCTCGAGGACCTCGACGCCTTGCGGATCCGCCACCCGCACGACATGCCGCGCGCGACCGACGCCGTGGACGCCATGGTCTCGCTCGTCGAGACCCTGATCGACAAGGGCGTGGCCTACAAGAGCGACGACGGCTCGGTCTACTTCAAGATCTCGGGCTTCCCCGGCTACGGCAAGCTCTCGGGCCTCGACGCGCGCGAGCTCAAGGCCGGCGCCGGCGGGCGGGTCGCGGCCGACGAGTACGACAAGGAGAACGTGACCGACTTCGCGCTCTGGAAGGCCTGGAGCGAGGAGGACGGGGACGTGTTCTGGGAGACCTCGCTCGGCAAGGGGCGCCCGGGCTGGCACCTCGAGTGCTCGGCGCTCGCGATGGAGCACCTCGGCAACACGATCGACATTCACGCGGGCGGGATCGACCTCATGTTCCCCCACCACGAGAACGAGATCGCGCAGTCCGAGGCCGCCACGGGAGAGACCTTCAGCCGGATCTGGGTGCACAACGAGCACCTGATGGTCGGCGGCAAGAAGATGTCCAAGAGCCTCAAGAACTTCTTCACCTTCCGCCAGCTGGTCGAGCTGGCGGGGGCCACGGGCCGCGAGGTGCGCTACGCGCTGCTCAACGCGCACTACAGCAAGAAGCTCAACCTCCAGGTCACCTACGAGGGCGAAGGCGAGGAGCGCCACCCGGTGCGCTTCGACTCGCTCCTGGCGGCTCGCGAGGCCCTGCACCGCCTGGACGGCTTCCGCGCCGCCCTGGAGCGGGCGGGGGAGGGTCCCGACCCCGGCGACGCTGCGCGCGCGCAGCTCCAGGAGCTCCACGCGGCGATGCGGTCTGCGATCGCCGACGACCTCAACGTCCCGGCCGCCCTGGGCAAGCTCTTCGAGCTGGTCAAGGAGGTCAACAAGCTGGAGGGCTACGACCAGGCCTTCGCCGGCGAGGTGCTCGCGGTGCTGCAGGACGTCGACGAGGTGCTGGCCGTGCTCGAGCCCGAGGCCGACGCCGGCCTCGACGCCGACGAGCAGCAGCTCTTCGAGGGCTGGGTCGCGGCCCGCGAGGCCAAGGACTGGGCTCGAGCCGACGCGCTGCGGGATCAGCTGCAGGAGCGCGGGATCGGCGTCCAGGCCCGCAAGGGCGAGTCGACCTGGACGCGGCTCTAGCGGCCTAGGCGACCCGGCGCTCGGCCGCGGCCCAGCGGGCGAGCGAGCTCAGGGCGCGGGTGGAGAGCTGGCGGGGCGCGCGGCTGCCGATATCGACGCCGGTGAACGCTCTTCGCGTCCCAGCCCGTCGCAGCCGGAGGGCAGCGCCGACGCGCACCGACTCCTCCTGGCGTCACCACCTGGCTGGCGATACGTCGCTCTCCCTAGCGATACTGGGGCGTGAGCCTCGCTCTCCACCAACCTTGGCTGCTCCTGGCCTTTCCCCTCGGCGCGGCCCTGCTGCTCCTCCTCGAGCGCTGGCGCCGTCAGCCGCGGCGAGTGGTCGTGGCGGACCTGGGGCTCTTCGCCCCGACCGAGGCCAGCGAGGCCGAGGCCCGCGCGCAGCGGCGCCGCCTGGCCTGGCGCTTCTGGCTGCGGCTCCTGGCCCTGGCGCTGCTCTGCCTGGCCCTGGCCGATCCGCGCGGGCGCTACGGCAAGCCCGGCCCGCTGGTCGTCGACCTCGTCCTGGCGCGCGGCCCCGAGAGCAGCGCCGGCGAGCGCCTGGCGCGCCGCAAGGCCGCCTTGGGCGGCGTGATCGCTCGACTTCGGCCCGACGACCGGGTCCGGCTGCACCTCGCCCCGGGCCCCGACCCCGAGACCCGCTCGCCGGCGGAGGCTCGAGCCGCCCTCGCCGCCGCGGAGAGCGTCGGGGCGGTCGAGGACCTCGGCGCTCTCCTGGCGCCGCTCCAGGCCCGGGGGCGCGCCGGCGGCCCGCCCGTGTTCCTGGCGGGGGACCGCGCCTGGGGCGAGCCGGACGGGTCCCTGGCCCTGGCGCTGGTCGGCGGGCCCCTGCGGGATCGCGGGATCGTGTCCCTGGCCGCGGAGCAGGGCGCGCTCCACGTGACCGTCTTCGCGCGCGGGATCCAAGGCCCGCTCCGCGTGGCCTGCGCGGCGCGGCGGAGCGGAGGAGCCCTGGTGGAGGGAGAGCTCACCGGCGAGCTCGACGCCTCGGGCTCGCTGACCCTGCGCTGGGAGGACCTCCCCGCCGACGCGCTCGAGGTCTCGGCGCGCCTCCTGCCCGACCCCGCGGACGAGGTCCCGCTCAACGAGCGCGCCTTCGCCGCTCGCCCTCCCGCGCCCCCCCGGCGGGTGGCCGTGGTGGGCGCCGCCAGCGAGCCCCTGCTGCGGGCCCTGCGCGCGGCGCCCGGGGCGGTCGTCGAGCGGCTCCAGAGCGCGCCCCCGCCAGCGGTCCTGCCCCAGCTCGACCTGCTCGTCCTGCCTGGCGTGCCCCGCGAGCTCCCGGCGACGGCCCTGGCCGTGGTGCCCACCGAGCTG
The DNA here is from genome assembly GCA_937911525.1 of uncultured bacterium. Lineage (GTDB taxonomy): Bacteria > Planctomycetota > J058 > J058 > J058 > NORP233. The sequence continues at coordinate 73 of CALDQK010001271.1, read as the reverse complement.
GGCCAGCCCGAGCAGCCAGGGGGCGAGCTCGCGGGCGGCTCCCACCCGGCCTTCCGCCACACCGCCCGCCAGG
>CALDQK010001270.1 GCA_937911525.1 uncultured bacterium | reverse complement strand
TTGTCGAGCCGCTGGGAGCCGCTGGCGGGCGGTGGACCTCCGAAGGCGCCGAACTGGTCTCCGCCGCCCCCGAAGCCGCCGCCCGCAGGCGGACTGCCGAAGCCGCCGCCTCCCCCGCCGAAGCCGCCGCCTGCGGGCGGGCTGCCGAAGCCGCCGCCGCCGCCGCCAGGGGGCGGGCCGAAGCCGCCGCCGCCCCCGCCGAAGCCCCCGCCGGGAGGCGGGCCGAAGGCGTCTCCGCCCCCGCCGAACCCTCCGCCAGGAGGCGGGCCGAAGCCGCCGCCGGGGGGCGGACCGAAGCCGCCGCCTGGGGGCGGCCCGAAGGCGTCTCCGCCTCCGCCGAAGCCACCGCCGGGAGGAGGCCCGAAGCCGCCGGGGGCCGCGGGGGGCGGGCCGAAGCCGCCGCTCTCGAAGCGAGTCTCCGGCGGGCCGAACCCCTCCTCGAAGGCCAAGGGCGCGTTGCTAGGCGGCGGCGCCGGGGCCTGTGCCTCAAGGCGCCCCGAGTCGCGTCCCATGTGCTCGCGCACCATGGCCATGGCGTCCGCCACGGCGGTCTGATCGACGAAGCCGTTGCGCACCAGGATCGGCCCGAGTCGTTCGCGCCGGTCGAGCTGCTCCATGCGGCAGCGCCGCAGCCGCTCGGTGGTGGTCAGCCCCTTGTTGAGCAGGACGCGCGCGAGGAGCTCATCCTTCTTGAGGTTCTTCTCCCAGCTCGGTCCCTCGCCCTGAGGAGCGGGCGGAGCCAGGGAGGTCGGAGCCGGGGCGGGAGCCGGGGCGGGAGCCGGGGCCGCCGGGCCGTTGCCGCGCTCGAAGAAGCGCTCGCGCAAGCGCTGGAGGTCGGCGGCGGTGAGCCGGCCGTCCTGGAGCAGGACCTGCACCAATCGTGGGCTGTTGGGAGCGCTCAGCCGACGCCAGTACTCGCTGACCTCTTCGCGGGTCAGGTAGCCTGATTCGACGGCCAATTGGGCCAGCGCCTGATCCCGTTCGTCCGGCATGAGCCGAGTCTAGAGCCTGCCCCAAGACCTGTCAAAATGGGGTTTTAGACGAGATTCTCGCCCTCCTACGGGGACTAGCCCGGAGGCCCTCCTGATCGACCCGCCGCCGCTCGCCATCGTGACCTCGCTCCCTGCTGACGCCTCGGCCCTGTTGACCCCGAGCGAGCGCGAGCGTCACGCTGCCTACCCGGCGCAGAAGCGGCGCGACGACTGGCTCCTGGGGCGGGCGGCCGCCAAGCAAGCGCTGCGCGAGCTCTGCCTGCTGCTCGGCCGGCCGGAGCCCGACTACCTCGAGTTGACGATCGAGAGCGCCGCCTCGGGGGCGCCCCGGGTCCGGGGGCTGGACCCCGAGCCGGCCCTCAGCCTGACCCACGGCCACGGCCGCGCCGCGGCCTGGGCCCGCCCGACCGGGCGGGAAGGGGGCCTGGTCGGGGTGGACCTCGAGCGGATCAAACCCCGACCGGAGGGCACCTTGCGCTTCTACCTCCACCCTCACGAGCGGGCGTGGCTCGAGGCCCTCGACCCAGGCCAGCCCAAGGAGGTCGCCCCGCGCGACGTGGCGGCGATCGTGTGCTGGGCCCTGAAGGAGGCGGCCTTCAAGGCGCTCCAGCCCCCCCGCGGCACGGGGCTCCTCGACGTGGAGCTCGAGCCCGCGGGCGACCTGACGGCCCCGAGCGGCGCAGCCCGGGTCCGCTACCGCGGCGCCGCCGCCGCGCGCGCCACCCTGCTGGGCGTGGGCGAGGTCCGCGGCGGCTGGAGCACCGAGGGCGACCTCGTCACCGCTTGGGCCGACGCGCCGGGGGGCGTCCTCCCCCCGCTGGAGGAGTAGGGCCAAGCGGGGCTGAGTTTGGCCCAAATCCTGACGCCTCAACTGCCGATAGGTCCAGTGGTGCCCCCTTGGGGCGCCGCGGAGGACGCGTGGGGAGGCAGCGGAGCAGGCGACGGAGGCGGCAGCGGCCGCGTGGGTCTTGGGCCCCGCTCGTCGTCTGTGTGGGCCTCGCCCTCCTCCCGCTGCGAGTGCGCCAGGTCGCGCGCGAGCTGCTGCTCGACGCCCATGGCGCCGTCCACGGCCTGCTCGGGCGCCCCGCGGCCGACCGGCTGGCGGCGGACCCCACCAACCACCAGGTGGCCCTGCTCCAGGCCGAGCTCGTCCAGCTGCGGCGCGCGCTGCGCCAGGCCAACACCGCGGCGGAGGTCGTCGAGCTCGACTCCGACCTGCGCCTGATCCCGGCCGAGGTCCTGCCCCTGGCCGGGAGCGCCGACGCGGCCCTGCACCGGATCGCGCTCGGGCGCGGGCGCCGGGACGGGGTCGAGGTCGGCCAGGCCGTGCTGGCCGAGGGCGTGCTCGTGGGCCGCGTGGCCAGCGTCGCGCGCGCTACCTGCGAGGTGCGCCTGGTCCTCGACCCGCAGTTTCGGATCCGCGCCACGATCCGCCGCGCCGACCGCGACGTGGAGGGCATGCTCCGGGGAGACGGCGCGAGCCTCTACTTCGAGCCGGCGCTGCTGAGCGAGACGGAGGCCGCCCCCGAGCCCAAGCCCGGCGAGCGCCTGCTCTGCTCGCGCGCCTCGGTGCTCTGCGGCGTGCCAGCCCTGATCGGCCGGGTGCGGACCGCGCGGCGCCTGGCGGGCGCGACCTTGACCGGCGCCGTGATCACTCCGGCCCGCCCGCTCGAGACGCTGCGGCGGGTCGTGGTCGTGGCGCGTGAGGACGACCCCGCGTGAGCGAGCGGCGGGAGAGCGGCGCGCTGGCGGTCCTGCTCGGCGTCCCGGCCTTGCTGCTCGCGCCGGTGTGGGCGCCCCTCCTCCGGCACGCCGCCGCCGACCTGTTCGCGGTCGGCGGAGTCGGCCCCGACCTGGCCCCGGTCGCCGTGGCGGCGGCCTGCTGGACGCGCCGCCCCGCGATCGCGATCGCCTTCGCCCTCGCGCTGGGCGCGAGCCTGGACCTCGCGAGCGCGACGCCCTGGGGACTGGGTCCGGCGCGCTTCCTCCTGCTCGCGACCTTCGTGACGCGCCTCCGCCGCGCGGTGGACGCTGAGGGGGTCGGCGTGAGCCTCTTCCTGGGCGCGCTCTGCGCGACGAGCGAGCGGCTGAGCGCGGCCCTGCTCCTGGCCCTCTTCGCCAAGCTCCCTCCGCAGCCCCTGCTCGCGCACGCGGCCCTGGTCGCGCTCTACAGCACGGCGCTGGCGCCCCTCGTGTTCGCGGCCGCTCACCGGCTGCCCGGGGAGGGGCCCGAGTGAGGGGGCGCGGCGGGAGCAAGTTCGGCCGAATCGAGCTGGTGGCGGGCGCTGGCCTGCTCGTGCTGGGCGGCCTCAGCGCGCGCCTCTACGCCTTGAGCGTGGTCCGCCACGCGGACCTGCGCCTCGAGGCCGAGCGCCGCAGCCGGCGGGTGGAGATCGAGGGCGCCCGGCGCGGCCGGATCCTCGACCGTGAGGGTCGCCCCCTCGCGCTGGACCGCCCGACGCGCGACGTGGTCCTCGACCTGCCGGCCTTCGACGCGACGCTGGCCTTCGTGGGCCCCTTGGCGCAGGCCCTGCGCTGCACGCGCTCGCAGGCGCTGGTCGCCCTGCGCGCCGCGCGCCAGCGCGCCGAGGCCCTCGACGCCGAGGAGCGCCGCTTCGTGCTGGCGCGGGTCGAGCTGGAGCGGGCCGAGCGGCTGCGTCGGCGCGTGCGGCGGATCCAGGGGCTGCGCGTCGAGCAGGACGCAGAGGGCGCGGCCCTCGTGACGGACGCCGAGCTGCTCCGCCTGCGCGGCCGGGTCGTCGAGCGCCTGGCGCGCATGCTCGATCTGAGGGAGGACGAGCTCTGCGGGCGGATCGACGAGCGGGTCGCCGAGATCCAGCGGGTCGAGGAGCGCAACGAGCGCCTGCTCGAGTGGAGCGAGCCCCTCGAGCTGCTCGAGGACGCGCCCTTCGAGGTGGTCGCGCGCGTGAGCGAGCGCGGCTTCGAGCTGCCGGGGGTCGAGATCGTCGAGCGCTTCCGCCGCC
>CALDQK010001269.1 GCA_937911525.1 uncultured bacterium | reverse complement strand
GGGGGCCCGCCGTTGGCGGCCGCGACCCGCTTGGCCTCGGCCAGCTTGCGCTCGCGCTCGCGCTTGGCCTGCTCGGCGGCCTCTTGCTGGGTCCGCTCCAGGTTGTCGAAGGCGCGCTCGAGCTCGGCCAGGGCGGCGTCGCGCTCCTTGGTCTGGCCGAGCTGGTTGTGCGCGTAGGCGCGCGCCCAGGCGACCCACACCCAGGTCCGCCCTTCGTCGCTGGTGCGCTCGACCTGGTCGAGGAGCGCGAGGGCCTCGAGGGCGTCGTCGTCCTCGCGCTCGGCGAGGTGCGCGGCGACCGAGCGCCAGGCCGAGTCGCTGAGGTGCGCGCGCAGCAGGCGGCGCACCTTGGCGTCCAGGGGGAGCTTGGGGCCGGCGCGCAGGATCTGGTGCAGGGCGCCGCGCAGGCGCGCCTCGTAGCCGGTCGTCGCCAGCGCGTAGATGTAGCGCTCCCAGGCCTCCCGGTCGCCCGGGTCGACCTCGGTCACGCGCTCGAGCAGGCCCAGCGAGCGCTCGCCGTCGCGCAGGTGACGAGCCAGACCCGCCAGCCCGCGCAGCAGGTCGGGGTCGCGCAGGTTGCTCGCGTCGACCTCGGCCAGGGCGGCGCGGGCCTTGTCCAGGCGCTGGGCCGCGGCGTGCGCCAGGGCCAGGCGCGCGCTGTATTCGGTCTTGCGGGCCGGGTCCTCCTTGGCCAGCTGCTCGAGGTTGGCCACGGTCCGCTTGACCTCTTCGGTCTCGAAGGTCGGCACCGCGACCAGCCGGCGGCGCAGCTCGAGCTCGAGGTTCTTGGGGAGGTCCTTGCGCTCGAGGAGCTGCGCGATCAGCTTGCTGAGCGCCTCGGCCCGCTGCTGCGCGGCGCAGAGGTCGGCGAAGGCCAGCAGCCGCTCCTGGCGCCGCTTGGTCCAGGCTTCGTCCGTGACGAAGCGCTCCTGCTCGCCCTTGAAGAAGAGCTCCTCGCGGAAGAAGAACTCGTAGAAGCCGAGGGCCGCCTCGAGCCAGCGCCGGTAGCGCGCCTGGTTGTCGGCCAGCTTGCGCGTCCGCTCGGCCAGCTCGCGTCCGCGCCGGCCGTTGCCGAGCCGCCCCTCGACCTCGAGCAGGGCCAGGAGCAGCTCGAAGTGCTCGGGGCGCGCCTGCAGCTGCTGGAGCAGCGCGCCGCGCGCCGGGCGCAAGAGGCGCTCGCGGAGCATCAGCTGCACGAGGTCCAGGAAGAGCGCGGTGTCGACCTTGGGGGGCAGAGGCTGCCGGAGCGCGGCGTGGGCTGCGCCGACCTCGCCGGTCGCGAGCAGCGTCTCGGCCAGCTCGCGGCGGAGGTCCAGCCGGCGCGGGGCCGCGTCCACCGCCTTGCGGAACACCTGGGCGGCGAAGCTCGGGAAGGCCTGCGCGCGCAGGAAGCGAGCCGTCTCGGCCAGGCGCTTGACCTGGTCGCGGGGCGCGAGCTTGGCCACGACCTCGTCGAGGGCCTTCTGCGCGGCGGCGTTGCGGCCCAGCTGGAAGAGCGAGCGCATGCGCTGCTCGGCCAGGTCCAGCCGCTCGGGCTCGCGCTCCAGGCGCTCCTCCAGGTAGGCGATCCGGCCGCGTTCGTCGCGGAGGCGGTCGAAGAGGGCCAAGGCCTCTTGCTCGAGGCGGCGCACCTGGGGCAGCTTGCGGCTGGCGGCGACGATCACGTCGAGGGCCTCGCGCCGGCGGTCGAAGCCGCTCAGGAGGCGGGCCAGGTCGAGGGCCTTGGCGGGGGTCTGCTCGCGCTCCCAGTCCGCGCGCGCCTGCTTGACCAGGCTCTCGCGCTCCTTGGCGGAGCTGATCAGGCGCGCCCGCCGGCGCAGGATCTCGGGGCGCCGCCAGTAATCGGCGGTCAGCTTGCCCAGCAGCTCGTCGAGCCGCTTGGCGGCCTCCTCGCGCCGCTTGAGCGCCACGAGCGCCTTGGCCGCCAGGAGCTCGATCTCGACCCCGGTCTCGGGGTTGGGCCGCTTCTTGGTCGCCTGCTCCAGCTCCTCGAGGGTCTCGAGGTGGAAGTCGTAGGCGAGCATCTTGCGGGCGGCCGCGAGGTGCGCCCCCGCGGTGCTCCCGAGCAGCTTGGCGTAGTCCTTGAGGTGCTTGCGGGCCAGGTCACGCCGGTCCGAGCTGACGGCCCGCTCGAGCAGGCGCTGCACCCAGGCCCGCCGGCGGACGGGGCGCCGCTCGAGGGAGATCGCCTTGTCGAGCAGGTCGAGGGCGCGCGGGTCGTTGTCCTGCTCCAGCAGCTGGTAGCGGAGGTAGGCCAGGTAGCCCTGCTGCGGGAAGAGGGCCACCGCGCGCCGCAGCTCGTTCTCGGCCTCGCGGTCGCCCGAGAGCAGGAGCAGGCGGACGAAGACCGTCCGGGCCGAGAGGTCCCGCGGGTAGGAGCTGAGGTGGGAGCGATAGACCCCGACCAGCTCCTCGACGCGGTCGGCCTCGCGGTAGAGCGCGAGCAGCCGCTCGAGGGCAGACTCGAGGGTCGGGTCGTGGTGGAGCGCGGTCCGGAGCGGGAGCGAGCGCTGGGTCAGCTCGTCGGGCTCCTGAGCCCAGGCCGGCGCAGGCGCCCCGAGCAGGAGCGCCCCGACCAGGAGCGCCCCGACCAGGGGCGCGGCGGCAGCGAGACGAAGCCGCATTAGCTCTGCCCGGGGGTCGGGACCTGGTCGAGGACCTCGCCCAGCAGGCCGTCCACGTCGTAGGACTCGGCCTCGCCCTCGAAGTTGAGCAGCACGCGGTGGCGCAGGGCCGGCAGCGCGACGGCGCGAATGTCCTCGCAGGAGACGGCGGTCCGCCCCTCGAGCAGCGCGTGGACGCGCCCCGAGCGGATCAGGGTCTGCATGCCGCGCGGGCTCGAGCCGTAGGCCACGAAGCGCTTGACGGCCGGCAGCGACTCCTTGGTGTCGGGGTGCGTCGCGAGCACCAGGCTGGCGGCGTAGCGGAGCACGGGCTCGGCCACCGGCACCTCGGTCACGAGCTCCTGGAACTCCTTCAGCTGGGCCCCCGACATCACGACCTTCAGCTCGGGCTCCTTGTAGCCCGTGGTCCGTCGCGAGATCTCGACCAGCGCGTCGCGCCCGGGGAAGGGCACGTGCAGCTTGAACATGAAGCGGTCCAGCTGAGCCTCGGGCAGCGGATAGGTGCCCTCCATCTCGAGCGGGTTCTGGGTCGCCATCACGAAGAAGGGCGAGGGCAGGTCGAAGTGCTCGCCGCCGGCGGTCACGTGGCGCTCCTGCATCACCTCGAGCAGCGCGGCCTGGGTCTTGGGGGTCGCGCGGTTGATCTCGTCCACCAGCAGGATGTTGGTGAACACCGGCCCCTTCTCGAACACGAAGGTCTTCTTGCCCGTGCCGTCGTCGGTCACGATGTGGGTGCCGAGGATGTCGGCCGGCATCAGGTCCGGCGTGCACTGCACGCGGCCGGAGTCGAGCCCGAGCACCTGGCTGAGCACCTTTACCAGGAAGGTCTTGCCCAGCCCCGGCACGCCCTCGAGCAGCACGTGGCCGCCGCCGAACACGGCCATGAGCACCTCGCGCAGCATCTCGTCGTAGCCGACGATGGCGCGGTGGATCTCGGTGTCGAGCTCCTTGAAGGCGACGCGGAACTGCTCGAAGCGCTCCGCGAGCTCAGCGGGGTCGACGGTCGCGGTCTCGCTCATGGGTCTCGTCCTCCGACCCGGGCCAAGGGCCCAGGCTGGGTGGGGTGTTGTCTCGGTGTCAGGCGGGCTCCGGCGCGCTACTTGGGAGGGGCTTCCCCCTGGGGCTCGAGCAGCTTGCGGATCGCGGTGAAGTAGCGGCGGACCTGGTGGCGGCGCGAGGCGGGGAGCGGCTCGTCGGCGAGCGCGGCCTCCTCGGCCTTGATGAAGTCGCTGGCGATGGCCTTGGTGTCCTCACCCGCGCCCTCGCGGTGCCCGCGGCCGGCGCGGCGGCGCATGGCGGAGGGGCCCTTGCCCTTGCGCCCGCTCACCACCTCGGTCGAGGTCGACTCCATCGTCTTGGTCGCCTTGTTGCCCATGCCGGCCGCGCCGTTGCCGGCGTTGTTCCCGCCGGGCTGCGCGCCCTGTCCGCCCTGGTTGCCGCCCTGCCCGCCCGGGACGGGCGCGCCGCCGCCCGGCCGCTGGCCGCCGGGCCACTGCCCGGGGATCGGGTTCCCGCCCGGCTGCTGGCCAGGGATCGGCGCCGGCGCCTGCCCGGGGATCGGCCCCTGGCCCGGCATGGCCTCGTCGGGGAGCAGGTCCTGGAGCGGATCCTCGCTCGGCGGCGCGGGGGGCGCCCCCTCGTCCATCGGCGGGAGCTCGGGCAGGTCGCTGAAGTCGCGGTCGGTCGTGAGGCGGCGCATGCCGTCGTCGGGCAGGCTGGGCTGGTTCTGCGCCAGGCGCTTGAGGCCTTGCTGCTGCTTGCCCATCGTCTCCTGGCCCAGCTCGCGCAGGCGCTTGGCCAGGTTGCGCAGCTGCTTCTGCTTCTTGAGCCGCTCGGCGAGCTTGGCGTAGAACTCGGCCAGCTGGAGCAGCTCGACGCCGGCCTTGGCCGGCTCCTTCTTGACCAGCTCCTCGTGGGCCTTGGCCAGGCGCTTGCCGAGGCGGGTCAGCTTGTCCTGCTGGCTCGCGGCCGCGAGGCCCTTGTTGAAGGCCTCCTGGATCCGCTGGCGCGCCTCGATCCCGAGGTCCGGTGAGCCGAGCTTCTCGCCCAGGCGCTTGGACTCGCCCGCCGCGAGGTCGTATTCGTTGCCGCGCAGGGCGCCCGCCAGCTCAGCCGTGTCGGCGTGGCGCTCGAGCTCGGCCAGCATCCCGCCGCTGATCTTCTCGCGCTGGTCCGCGCCCATCTTGCGGGCCAGCTTCTCGGCCTGGCGCGCCCGCCGCTCGAGCTCCGCCAGCACCTCGCGCTGGGTCGCCTCCTGGCCCGGCTGCTTGAGCTTCTTGGCCGTCTTCTTCAGCTCCTGCTTGATCTTGTCGAGCTCGGCCTGCTCCTCGGGGGTCAGGTTCTTGGGGTCGAGGGCGTCCGCGCGCTCTTCGAGCTGCTCGCCCGCCGCCGCCGCACGCTCGCGCTCCTCCTCGCTCAGGCCGTCCTTGGGGCCCGCCACGGCGGGGGGCGCCTCCAGCAGGCCGGTCGAGAGGAAGGCCAGGAACAGGATCGGCGCCAGCCAGGAGGGGTTGCTCACGTAGTAGGAGAGCTCGCGCGGGAGCGCCTTGCGGGCCTCCGGCAGCTCGGCCGCCGCGCGCTGAATGTGCAGCTCGACCGCGGGGCCCTCGGCGCCCTCGCGCACGAAGGACAGGGCCGAGGTGAAGAGCTCGGCGCGGCCGGCCTTCTCGTCCCAGCGCGCGAGCGCGGTCAGCGCGGGCGGGCGCGCGATGAAGGCCGCGATCAAGGTCGAGAGCAGCCACACCCCGACCAGGGTCCCGCCGCCGACCAGGGCCAGCTTCCAGCCCAGCCCGTAGCCCGCCAGCCGGAGCCCCACCAGCGCCGCGCCCGTGCCCACGAAGAGGGGCAAGGCGCTCCGGTCGAGGAGCTCGGTCCAACGCGCCATGGCGATCCGGGTCGAGGCGCTCTCAGCCACGTCGTGCAAGTCACGGATGGGATCGCTCATGGGGTCTCCTGGCAGGCTTCCCGCAGCCTAAACGCCCGCTGCAACTCCAGGGCCCTCATTCGTCCTCGATCGAGGCCAGGAGCTCCTTGACCCGGCGCTCCACCTCGGGGTCCTTGGTCTGGCTGCGGGCCTCCTCGAGGGGCAGCCGCGCCAGGGCCCCCAGGCTGCGCAGCTCGCGGCTCGCCGCCTCGCGCTTCTCCCAGCGCGTGTCGCCCAGGTCGCGGATCAGCCCGGCGATCCGCTGGCGGAGCGCGGGGGGGATCTGGGGGGTCGGGACGTGGGCCGCGAGCAGCTCGCGGGTCGGGATCCAGATCCGGCCGTCGCCGGTCTGGACCGGGAGCAGCGCCTGCCGCAGCACGCCGGCCACCTCGCCGCCGCCCCACAGCTCGGCCTTGAAGGGGATCCCCTGGCCGAACTCGGGCTTCTCGCCCTCGAGGGTGTTGGTCAGCTGGCGCATCTGCGCGGGCGGGACGGGGAGCACCTCGCCCGTGCCGGCGAACTCGACCGCGGGCAGGTCGATCTGGCCCGCGATGATGTCGCCGCCGACCAGGGTCAGGTAGGGCTGGAGCAGCTCCTCGTCCGCGGCCGGCTCCTCCTCGCCGCGGCGGCGGAGCGCGTCCGCCGAGACGATCGCGCGCACCTGGCTGGGGGTGAAGCGAACCGGCCCGAAGAGCTCGGCCTCGAGCTCGAGGCTCTCGGCGCTGAAGAAGGCGCGGAAGCGGCTCTTGTCGGTCAGGGTCACCCAGAACCCAGGCTGACCCTCGCCGATGCGGCTCAGGCTCTTGACCCGCTCCAGGGGCACCTTGCGCACGCCCCAGCGGGTCGCGAGCCCCAAGGTCGCCCCGGGGGGGCTCTTGACCATCAGCCGGTCGCCGGCCTGGGTCTCGACCAGCAGCCGCCCCGGCGGCGCCAGGGGCGCCTCGCGCGACTTGCGGATCACGATCCGGTCCAGGCGGTCGGGGTGGAGGTCGACCGAGAGGCCGGTCGTCATCTCGAAGCGCAGCCCCTCGGCCAGGAGCTTGCCCGAGAGCTTCTGCCCGTCCTTGAAGTGGAGGCGCGCCGCGCCGCCCTTGTAGGCCCCGCCGGCCATCGCGGCCACCAGCTCGAAGGGGACCTCGGCCTTGCCGTAGCGCGACTCGATCGCGAGCGTCTTGCAGTGCGCGGTCCCGCGCACGCGGGTCTCGGCGCCGAAGGCCAGCACGTCGAGGCTCGTGCCCGAGAGTCCGAGCTCCTCCTCCAGGCTGGCCAGGGTCGTGGCTCCACCGGGGAACGCGCCCGAGCGGCTGTTGACGAAGCGCTTGCGGATCTCGCCCGGGAGGTCGCGGGTGAACTTGGCCTTGCGGAAGTCCTTGAAGATCTGGTCGCGCTGCTTGGCGGTCGGGTTGCCGTTGACGCTCGCCACCGCGTAGACCAGCGCGGCCTTGCCCTTGGCCGGGACCTTGACCCGGTAGTCGAAGCGCAGCTCGTAGTTGTGCCGCTTGCTGAAGGTCGGACGGACCTTGGCGCCGCGCCCGACCAGCCCGAAGAGCACCGAGACCTGGCTGCTGGTCTGCACCACGAGGCCCGAGTCCTTCTTGCCCAAGGACGAGCTGATCGGGGTGCCCTGATCGCTGACCATGGGGTTGGGCAGCATGTTGACGCGCGAGATCAGGGTCACGGTCACGCTCAGGGGCTGGTTGCCCGGGTTGCTGATCGTGTCGACCACGCGCACGCCCGACAGCTTGTCGTGGATCCGAACCCGGCGCTGGACGTCGTAGCTGCCGCTCTTGCCGTCGAACACGTATTCGCGCCCGTCGGTGGTCATCATTCGCTGCTGGCTGTTGAAGGTGATCCCGTTGACCTGCAGCTGGTGCACCTGGCCGACGCGGCTGACCTGGAGGCTGCCGCGCGAGTCGACGTTCCAGCTGCTGCCCAAGCCGTCGGTGTGGGTCGTGAAGCGGGCCGGGACCAGCTTCTCCTGCTTCTTCTTGGGCTGGGCCGCGGCCGGCAGGGCCAGGAGCGCCAGGGTGGGGAGGGCCCAGGTGACGTGGGAAGCGCGCATTAGAAGTCCCCCTCCTTGTTCTCGTCCTTCTCGCTCTCCTGCTCCCCGCCCTCCGCTGGGGGCGGCGGCTCGGGCTGCCACAGGTCGCGCAGATCGGCGCTGGGGACCTGACGCAGGCCCCGCGGAGTGCGGAAGGGGAGCCGGTCGTGGGCCAGGCGACCCTCGAAGCGCTCCTTGGTGTGGAGCACCACCTCGAACGAGGGCTCGCCGCCCTCGCTCTCGAGCTGACGCAGGTGGTGGATCTGCTCGCGCTTGAAGGTGCTCTCGCCGGCCTTGCTGATCAGCTTCAGGTCCGCGAGCTCCAGCTCGCCGACGAGGACGCCGCCGCCGACCACGCTCGCGTGGCCGGTCTTGACGCTGTCGCCCTTGCGCAGGACCGGCTGCTTGGCGCCCAGGCGCTGGAGCTGGTTCACGCGGTGCAGCTCGACCTGGATCCGACCGCAGCGCAGCGAGTCGAGCTCGAGGATCTGGCCGGCGGGGACGACCGGCAGCCGGGTGCCGTCGGCGAGGGTCACCGTCAGTCCGGGGTAGCCCTTGGCGCCGTAGCGGAGGGTCACGACCTCGCTCAGGGGCACGCTGAGGCTGCCCCAGGGGGTCAGGCCCTTGAACTCACCGCTGGTCTCGCCCAGCAGGAGCAGGCTCCCGTCGTGGGTCTTGAGCAAGGCCTTGGCGTCGGCGCTGGGCGTGGGCTCGTCGCCCTGCTTGCGCCGCACGAGCGCCTGGAAGCCCTCGGGCGAGAGCGGGATCTCGATCCCGGTCTGGGTGGCGAGGCGCAGGTCCGCGCAGGACGCCTTGCCGCTGAGGAGCTCTCCGTTGCGAAGCGCGAGCAGCATCGGATAGCCGACGCCGCCGCCGCCGCGCCAGAAGACCAGCTCCTCGAGGGGGAGCTGCTGCCGCCCGAAGGGGCTCTCGACCGAGATCGTGCTCCCCTTCAGCTCGCCCTGCATCGACTCGCGCTCGTCGACGAGCACCGTGTCGTGCTTGGAGCGGTCGAGCTCGCGCTGCTCCGCGAACACCTCGACCCCCGCCAGGAGGGACTCGGCCTCGGCCCCGCCCTCGCTGACGGCCTCGAAGTTCACGAGCACGCGCCCCGCCTCCTTGGGGACGTCCGCGACGTAGGCCGAGGAGGTGAGCGGATCGAAGGTCTGCTTGCCGAGCTTGGCATCGGGCTGCTTGGGCAGCTTGAGCTGGCAGAGGGTCGTGACGACCGCGCGGGCGCCCCGCGGCGGGAGCTTGAGCACGTAGGTGAAGTGGAAGGTGCGCCGGCTGAGGGCCTGAACCGCCGGGCGAACGGCCGCGCGATCGCTCGCGAGCTGGAAGGCGACCGAGGGGCTGCGCCGGCTGTAGTAGGCGAAGAGGCCCACCTCGCCGTCCTCGAGCCGCGCGTTGGTCGCGTCGCGGCCCTTGTCGCTGATCAGGTGATCGCAGCTCCGCGCGAGGCGGGTGTAGAGCTTGACGATGACCGTCTTGGGCTTGCGCTCGGGGTTCTTGATCAGGTCCACGAAGCGGGCGCGGCCCGTCTTGAGGTCGAGGCTGACCCGACGCTCGACCTGATAGGTGCCGCCGGCCTTGCCGCGAAACACGTAGACGCTCTTGTCCGGCGCCATCAGCGATTCGCTGGGGTTGAACTGCGCGTTGTTGACCGAGAGCACCATCGCGCGGTTGAAGGTGTAGCTGGTGCCGTTGTTGACGTAGCCCTGGCGGGTCAGATCCCAGCGAAAGCCGTTGGCGTCCGTCTGGGCGCCGAGGTCCGCGGGGACGAGGTCTTCCTTGGCGTGCGCGCTGTGGCTGGCCCCGAGGAGCAGCGCCGTCGCGAAGAGGGCTAGCTGGACCCTCAGGCCCGAGTTCGATCCGAGGTGCATGCTCGAGGTTCCTCTCCCTGCCGCTCCGGCTCAGACTCCACGGTCGCGAGTTCGGTGTGGTTCCGGTCGCGATGGTCGAGCAGTGTCGCACACGATGGACCCCGGGTCAGTTCCCTCACCTCCGCCCGGCGCAAGGGCGTCACGCGCGTCGAACCCGGAGCCGGAGCAGGTCGTCGGGTTCGCTGGCCGGGCGTCGGGCCTCAGGCCCCGAGGCTCGGGCTCGGGCTTCGGCCTCGGGCGTCGGGCCTCGGGCTCGGGCCTCGGGCGTCGGCCTCGGGCGTCGGGCCTCGGGCTCGGGCGTCGGCCTCGGGCTCGGGCGTCGGCCTCGGGCCTCGGCCTCGGGCGTCGGGCCTCGGGCTCGGCCTCGGGCGTCGGGCCTCGGGCTCGGGCTCGGCCTCGGCCTCGGCCTCGGGCCTCGGGCGTCGGCCTCTGACTCGCTGGTCTGGCTCGGGCATGTCGCCGCAGGCGACGGGGCCCGCGCAGGCCGGCCACCGAAAAATGGGGCGGGCGGGCGTCCGGGTGTGGTCGGGGTCGGACGCCCGCCCTGGAGGCCGAAGCCTCTGTCGGAAGAAGGTGTCAGACCGACGTTGTCGCGAACATCATCAGGTTTGATGACGCGCGAAAAACAAACGACTTAGACCAAGCGCATCGACTGCCCCAGGCCGGCGGCTCCTGGCCCGAGGGACCTAGCCGACTAGGAGCGCGATGGCGTCCACGATGTAGCGCTCCCCACGAACCGCTTCCAGCAGCTGCTCGTGGCGATCGATCGCTTCCTCCGCGCCGACTCCCATCAAGAAGGCGCGCTCGCCGGCCAAGTCCTCGGCCACCTGACGAGCGGCGTCCTCAGCCAGGGGCGCGCGCTCGGCGCGGATCTGCTCGAGGGCGACCGCGATGCCCGCCTCGATGGCCTCCGCCATCACCGGCAGGGGCAAGGCGTCGCAGAGGGGGTCGGGATCGACCTTGGGCTCGACCTCCTTGCCGGTGAAGGGCGCGAGGGCCAGGTTCCGGCGGGCCCGGTCGGTGACCGGCTTCGCCACCGGCTTCTTGCCCGGATGGAGCGAGACGACCTCGGCGTAGGGCTCCGACCACAGCCGGCGCTGGGCGCGGCGACGCGCGCCCTCGGGCAGCGCTCCCGCGGCCTCGCCCAGGGTGCAGCGGACCAGCACGACCAGGGCCAGCTTCCCAGGCCAGGCGCCGAGGTCGCGGCGGATCACCGTCAGGCGCCCGTCGCTGTCGGGGGACTGGGAGTCGCGCACCAGCGCGTCGATCAGGGGGTGCCCCGGCGCGAGCTTGTTGAGCACGGGGTGCTCGCGCGCGTGGAGCGGATCGAAGGTGCCCCGCAGCTTGACCTTCTCGACGGCCGGCGGCTGGGCGATCCCGACCAGCGGACGGGGGAGGGCCTCGGGGCGCCAGCTCATGGACCACTCGCGCATGCCGTCGGGCCTGAGCTTGACCCGCAGGCAGCGGCCCCAGGCGCGCAGCTCAGCGGAGTCGTGCTCGACGGTGGCCTCTTCGAGGACCTCCGCCAGCTCGCCGGCCTCCTCCAGGGCGCTGACTGGCGCGTCGTGCAACGCGGCCCAGAGGTCGTCCGCCTCTCCCTGCGGGAGGGCGCGCAGGGTCTCGGCGCTGGTGGCCATGCCGACCAGCGTCTCCTCGCGCGCCGCCCAGGCGTCGAGCTCGCGGGGAGCCCGCTCGCTCAGCTCGTGCAGGGCCTGCTCCCAGGGGTCGTCGCTGAGGATCACCACCCCCCGGCTCGCGCCGCGGCGCTCGAGGGCCCGCGCCGCGGCGAAGGGACCGACGGGGGGCGACAAGCTGGCCACGACCGCGGCCTCTTCGGTGGTTGCGCCCGCGGCGCACACCAAGAGCACGCAGGTCGCCTCCTCGCGGAAGCGGCGCAGCGCGTCCGCTCGCTCGACCTCGCTCTGCTCGGCGGGGCAGCTGCTGACCGCGTCGGCGCCGAGGGCGTCTACGCAGGCGGCCACCACCAGGTCCAAGCCCTTGGCCTGGCCGGAGACCTCGAGGCGGACCGAAGCCCCTCCGTCGGCGAAGTGACGCTCGAGCCAGCTCACGGCGGCCGCGATCCGCGCGGCGCCCTCGTTGGCCCAGGCCATGACGTGCTCGCTGGCCTCGGCCAGCCAAGCCTCCTCGTCCGGCGCGGCCGGCGCCGCGAGCGCGATCCAACGGACGAGGGCGCGGGACTCCCCGGCAGAGGGCGCTGCATCCCAGGCGGCGCGGAGGCCCGGTCGCACCTGGCCACAGCCCTCCGCCAGCGCCCGGGCGCGGACCGCCAGCAGGGCGTTGATCTCCTCCGCGCCGCCCAGCAGGCCCTGACGCAGCAGGAGGCGCCAGCGCGCGCTCCAGGGATCGCTGGGAGCGGGGAGCTGCGAGAGGTGCCCCTCGAGCGCCGTCGCCGCCACGCCGCGCTCGAAGCTCACCACCTCGGCGGGGCGCGGCTTGGGGACGCGTCCGGCGACGAGCAGGCGGGGGTCGACGCGGTAGAAGCGGCGCAGGTGGTCGAGCAGCTCGCTGCAGGAGTCCTCGTCGTCGAGCTTCCCGCGCAGCTCCGCCACGCGGGGGTCCTTGCTCTCGGCGAGCGCGTCCCCAGCCGCGGAGCCGTCGCCCGCTGCCAGCGCGCTCGCCGCGCGCGCGAAGGGCTCCGCGGCGGCGATGCGCGCGGCCAGGCCCTGGCCCGCGCCCTCCTCGACCAGGTCGAGCAGCGGGCCGAGGGGCGTGAGATCGCCGGCAGGCGGCGGGGCCAGCGCCAGGCAGGCCTCGGCCTCGGCGCCGCGCTCCGCGAGCCAGGGTCCGAGCTGCTCGTCGTCGGCCAGGAGGTGGGCGTCGTCGATGACGAGCAGGTCGTAGGGCTCCCCCGAGAGGTAGGCGCGGACCTCCTCTCGCTCGGCCAGGATCGTCGGCGTCACGACCAGGCGCTCGCTGTCGAGCAGCTCGTCGCGGGTCAGCTCGTCGCTGCGCTCCCAGAGCCCGAGGTCGAGCCGCGTGGAGGGGCGGCCGCCCGCCTCGAGGTAGAGGGTCTCGACCCAGCTCTGGGCCGAGGCGCCGGGGCTGATCACGAGCACGCTCCGCTCGGGCTCCTCGTGCAGGAGCTGGAGCAGGACCAGCGTCGCCGCGTCGCGCCGCTCGGCCGCCGTCGGGAGGGAGAGCACGAAGTGCGGCTTGCGCGCGTAGAGCACCTCACGCGCGGCGTAGACCGCCGCCGCCGAGGGCGGCTCGCGCTTGGCCAGCCAGGCAGGCAGGGCCTCGGTCTCGCCCTCCCAGCCGCCGGCCTTGTCCTGGAGGTTCCAGCGCGCGAAGAAGCGCCAGCCCCCCCGCCAACGCAGGGCGCGCAGCTGATCGAGGGGCTCCGGGGTGCGCGGCGGGAGCGGCTCCAGCTTCAGCTCCTCCAGCTCCTCCTCGCCGGAGGGGCCGCGGACCGTGTAGCTCCAAGGCTCGTCGTCCCGGCGGTCCTCCGCCGGGGCGGCGGAGATCACCTCGGCCTCGGACCCGTCGAGCAGGCGGACCGTCTGCCCGGGGTGCAGGCGCAGCCGACGGACCGAGGAGCCGGCCTCGTCGCGGACGACGCGCGGGGTAGTGGTCCCTTCGAAGAGCACGTCGGAGGCGCGCTGCTCGTCGTCGTAGCGGAGCACGCGGCCGACGCCGAGCTCGGGGGCTTCGAGATCACGGACGAGGACACCGGGCGGGAATGGCATGGGCAGGAACCTAGCGCGCCGAGGGCCTCGGCGCGAGGACCCCCGAGACGGAGAGCGCCCTTCCCCGGACAGGTGGCGCCGCTAGACCTCCATAGGGGTTATTTGGCGCGACCTGGGACCGACCCTTCGCTATGGTGTGCGCCGCTCGGGAGGGGACCCATGCCACGCTTCGGACTCCAAGGGCGCGCGCTGAGCGCGCTCGCTATCTGCTTGCTCGGCGCGTCGGTCGCGAGCGGCTACGCCCACGAGGTCCACAAGGACTTCTTCGACCTGGCCTTCAAGGGTCGGGCCAGCAACGGGCGCGCGCTGACGCCGCCAGGCGCGGCGGACCTCGTCGCCTTCCGCCGCTTCGTCTACGAGCGGGCGGTCCGTCACCCGCGCTTCGCGCAGCGCTACCCGACCTGGCAGAGCTTCGACGCGGCCGCCTTCAAGGACTTCCTCCAGCTCAACCCCGCCGCCAGGGTGGTCGCCATCGACCACGTCCCCGCCGGCCGGACGACCTTGCGCGCGGTGATCCGCGAGGGCTCGGTCGACCCCGACCTCGACCTCCGCAACCAGAACCGGCTCTTCGTGCGCGGCGGGGAGGTCGTGCTCGACCCCTTCGGGCGCGCGGTGCCCTACGACCCCAACACGGTCAGCTTCGGCTCGCTGACCGGAATCGCCAGTCAGTACGACGCGCACGGCGCCATGCCGCGGGGGGTCGAGGTCAAGGACAGCGTGTGGCAGGCCCTGCGCGACCCGCGCCTCTTCGCGCGCCCCCCTCGCCAGCTCGGCTCCGCGCCCGAGTTCACCGAGAGCTACACGCAGCTGGCCCTGATCGCCGGCCTGTGGGGCGGGCCGGGCGCCGAGTGGCTCCAGCACACCTTCGCCGGGCACGCCCTGCACGGGATCGAGGACGTCGGCAACCAGATCCACACCACCCAGATCGGGACCTGGAAGTTCTGGTGGGACGCGAAGAAGTACTACTACAAGATGCGCCTCAAGCGCATGTTCAAGAAGCAGCAGGACCCGACCGGGTTCGGACCGCCGAGCTCGCTCACGCCGCAGCAGGTCAACGACGCGCTCCACAAGATCGAGACCGGCGGCCTCGACCAGGTCGACAAGACGGTCCGCTTCGCGCTCGGGCGTGAGCCCAAGGGCGTCCTGAGCGACCGCGAGTTCGCGGTCCTGATCATTGGCGCGCACCACCGCCTGGTCGAGGACTTCGTGCAGAAGCTCTACCTCGAGAGCCGCGACCTGATCCGCGCGGGCAAGACCCCCCTCGCGCGGGCGGAGGTGATCGAGCTGATCCGCCGAGCCGAGGCTGGCGACCAGGCCTTCCAGGACGAGGCGCGCGCCGCGCTGCGCGCGGCGGGCTGGGGCAGCAAGGCCCCCGGCGAGACCCCCTTCGGGCGCGCGCTGACCGAGGCGATCGTGGCCAAGTCCTCCCCCGAGGCCCAGCCGATCTACGAGGCGATCCGCGCGATCAGCAAGAAGGAGCTCAAGAACGGCGAGACCTACCACTACACCCTCGGACACCAGCCGCTCGACTTCGTGACGGCCTCGACCCCGCGCAACGAGCACGTGCGCAAGATCTGGGACCTCAACGGACGCGCCTTCGCGCGCGTCGTCAGCGCCCTGCGCCTCTACTTCGAGGTGCTCGAGAGCGAGCTGGCCGGCGTGACGCCCGCCACTCCCCCGGCCCTGACCCGGGCCCACGCGGTGATCGACCGCCTCGTCGGCGGGCAGCTCGACCGCCTGGAGGCCGCCGAGAAGCGGCGAGCCGACTACCTGGCCGAGAAGCAGGCCGCCTACCAGGAGTCCCAGCAGGTCAAGAAGGGCATCTTCCAGCGGCTGCTCGACGGCCTCCGCTAGTCTGGAGTTTCGCGCTTTCAAGGAGGCAGCCCGTCTCGAGCTGTCGCTA
>CALDQK010001268.1 GCA_937911525.1 uncultured bacterium | reverse complement strand
TCTTGGCTTGGCCGTCTTTGACCGGCTGGATCCAGGCAAACACCTCGCCAGGCTGTTTCGCGTTCTGATCCGCGCGAGACCTAGTCGAGCTGGTAGAGGGGAGTTGGCGCCTGCAGGTTGCTGGGAACGGGCCCATCGGCAGAGAGCGAGCGGAGGAATGCCTCCAGGTCCTCCAGCTCGGCGGGACTCAGGTTGAGCGGCTGAAGGGACTCCTCTCGGTGCCCAACCGGTGGCTTGCCGGGCAGCACGTTGTAGAAGGCAAGGACCTCGCCGAGTGAAGCGAAGCGCCCGTCGTGCATGTAGGGGGCGCTCGTCGTCAGCTCGCGCAGGCTGGGGGTCTTGAAGGCTCCCAGGCTCTCCCGGCCGCCCCGGACGAGCCTATCGACTCTGAGGGTCGCCTTGGGTCCCTGGTGGTCCGTGTAGGTCCCCTTGGAGTTGAGGGGATCTGCGAGCAGTCGCTCGATTCCGCGCTCCCTGCCGCGATCCAGCTCCTGGCTTGGGAGCGAGGCAAGGCCAATGTTGTGGAACTCCCCATTGCTGAAGTCGGGCCCAAAGTGACACTTGATACAGCCTGCTTGCCCAACGAAGAGCTTGAGCCCGCGTTGGGCAGAGGGGCTGAGCGCGGCGAGATCGTCCAGCGCTCCTGATCGCAGCCCTCGAACGAAGACATCGAAGGGGGCCTGCCCGCTGAGGATCTCCCGCTCGAAGGCAGCGAGCGCCTTGGCCAGGTTCACGAGGTGTCGGGTGATCTCGGCCTGGTCCTCACCTGAGAGCCCTGCCCACGCGCGAGACTCCGGGCTCTTGGGATCCCCGTGGCTCGCTGGCCGCGCTCGCGTGGGGAGCTTCGCCAGCCAGGCTGGATCAGGGCCCGCTCCGACGACGCGTTCGTAGGCGGCTCTGCGGGTACCGTCGCCGAAAAAGCGCTGCAGGAGCCCGACGCGCGGGAGGTCCATTTCCCGGGGTGACTCCAGGGGGTGAACCGCTTGGGCCCAGAGCGAATCGGAGCGACCGTCCCAAAAGAGCCAGCGTCTGCGGGCGACGTTCCACAAGCTCGGCGTGTTCTTGAGCTGGGGATCGTCGAGGGCGGACGCGCGCCCGTCCGTCCAGCCCTGAGCCGGGTCGTGACAGGTCGCGCAGCTCATCTTGCGACCTCGCGAGAGGAGGGGGTCGTAGAAGAGGGCGCGCCCGAGGCGGATCACGCCAGCCGAACTGGCGAAGCGGTTGGAGGGGTCCTCCGGGATTGGCTCAGGAGGAGAGAGGCGCAGGATCGTGCGAATCTCGTCGGGACCGAAGGAGACGGGCAAGCGCTCGGCCATATCGATCGACTGGACGTGGCTGGGAGCGGGCGAGGCGGGCAGAGGGGAAGGCTCGCTCGGCCACAGCAGGATCAAGAGGGCCAGCGCGCACGCGCCAGCCAGCAGCAGCGGGCTACCTCTGGCTGGCTCCGCGCTAGGGAGCGACATGGATCGAGGTCTCCTGTGCTGATTGGTGCCTGCCGCGTACCTCCAGGCGAATCACCCAGCGACCAGGCATGTGGAAACGCATGCCCTCTACCAGGAACTCACCGCTCGGGAGCCGGGTGACCTGAGGAGTCTGCAGCATGCCGTGGTCGTGCTCAGGCATGCGCGCGTCCGCGACGAGGTCGACCCCAAGCACCTCGGTCTCGCTCCTTGGCTGCACCCTGACCAGGAGCGTGAAGTCCCGATTCAGAGGGACTGGGCTGGGCTCGCTCCTCCACTCGACGAGATAGCGCCCGTCCGAAGTCGGGCCCGAGCAAACGACGGCTCGAGAGCGCTCAGGGGTGGCTGGAGCGGGCGGAGTCCTTGTAGCGAAGAAGCTGCGGAGCACCGCCGCGCCAAGCACGATCAAGGCGGCGCCCAACAAGTAGGGCTTCCTGTAGGACATGCGCAGAGCTTAGCCAGCCAGTTCTCACTCGATCAAGGCGCTGACCTGACCTGAGGAACCGCCGCTCAAGCACTTACGCGCTTGCCTTGATGGGGTCAGGCACGCCTGCCAAAAGGTATGGCGTGGTCTAGTGGGAAGGTGCATGAGCAACGACAACGAGTCCGGCCCCCTGGCTGCAACCAGCAGTAGAGGTTCGCCTTCATTGCTCCGGCCCTGGCTAGGCTTCCTCTTCGACCGGCCCGCGCCCACTCTTTAGCTGTTCCAAGCGATCTCCAACTCATTCTGCGGCCAGTACTTGGCCGCGAGGAGCCGCTGTTTGAACAGCACGTTGACTCGATCCCTATTCCTCGCCAGCGCGTTGACCGCCGCGGCGATCCTGATCCTGCCAGGCACCTCGGTCGCTCACATTGCGGGCGAGGGTGAGTCGGCCGCGCCTGAAGCGGTCTACTCACTCTCCAAGCAGAGCGGCCAGAGCTTCGCCGCCCTCGAGGCCCCGGTCGAGCTCGACCTCGCTGACGACAGCGGCGTCAACCTGCCGCTCCCCTTCAACTTCTGCTTCTTTGGCGTCGACGAGAGCGCCCTTGGTGTCACCAGTGAGGGCTACCTCACCTTCGGCGGCGGCGTCCGCAATCGACCGATCCCGCTCCCCAGCCCCACTACCCCCAACGGTGTGCTCGCGCCCTTCTGGGACGAGCTTCGTCCTGTCCCCGGACTGAGTCGAGTTCGGACCGCCACGATCGGTCGCACCCCGCAACGGGCGTTCGTGGTCGAGTGGCGCGACTTCGCCCTCAGCGACGACCTGGGGGCGCGCCTGACCTTCCGGGCGCTCCTCTATGAGGGGTCGATGCGGATCGAGTTCCACTACCTGGAGCTGCGCAACGGCAACGGCGCTGAGGGGGTAGGGCGCGCCGCGGGATCCCTGGCCTCGATCGGGCTCGAGGACCGAACGGGCACCAAGGGGTTCTCCGTCGGCGACTCGCTCTCGACCCTGCCCCTACGGGGCGGCGACTCGCTGTCCTTCGACCTCCAACCCGAGAGTCCCGCCCGTCTCGTCGTCTCTCCGGGCGTCGCCCAGGCGGGCAGCGAAGTCGACTTGCCGGTTCGACTCCTGGGGAACGTGATCGGTTTGCGCGGGCTACAAGGGCGGCTGCGGATCACGGCGAGCGACCCCGAGGCCCCAGCGCTCTACGTGCGCGCAATCCCCGCTGTCAGCCGCCCCAGCGAGGATCGCGCTCGAGTCGAGCCGAGCCTTCCTGGTCAGGACCCGCTGGACTTCGTGCTCCCCGTCGGCCTGCTCGATACCAAGGGCCGGGTCCGCATCGACGACGCGCCTGCGCAGGTCGCGACGCTGCGACTCGTCATCCCCGAAGACGCGCCCCAGGGAACCGTCTACACCCTCCAGATCGAAGAAGCGCTCCTCGCGGGCGACGATCACGACCACACCCTCGACGTCTCGGTTCCGCCCGCGACCTTGACCGTGATCGGCCCCAACGGCCCCAGCGTCCCCTTCGATCAGCTCAGCATTCAGGCGCCGAGCGTCGTCGAGACCGGGGAAGCGACGGTGGTCTCGGTCCTCGCGACGAGCGGGGGCTACCCGTCCCCGGGGATCTCCGTCCAGCTCTTCCTGACCAACCCAGCCTTCGCACTCGACCAGTTCACGGCCACGACCGACGCCGACGGCTTCGCGCGCTTCTCGTTGACGACCAATGAAGTCGCCGCCACCCGCGTCCTGGCGCTCGCGGACGGCGCGGACCCGGCGGAGCGCTTCCTGACGGCCCGAGAGCCCGTGCTCCCCGAGATCACCAGCGAGCCCCCCCTCAGCGCAGCGGTGGGGCAGCTCTACGCCTACTCGCTCAGCACGACCCCCACGGACCTCGAGCTGACCTTGACCGGCCCGCCAGGAATGACCCTGCAGCAAGGTGAGCTGCGCTGGATCCCCGGCCTCGAGCAGGTGGGAGTCCACTTCGTCACCCTGAGCGGGGCCAACTCGACCGCGCAGCAGCGCTTCTCGATTCGGGTCGAACCGGCCTTGGTGATCGGCGCCTCCAACCGCGCCCCCGAGATCACCAGCCAGCTCCCGTCAACCGCCCTGACCGTCGGTGACACCTTCAGCTACTCGGTGGTCGCGACCGACCCCGACGGAGACCCAGTCGCGCTCTCCCTCCGTGACCCACCGGGTGGCATGGTCCTCAGCGGCAGCACGATCTCGTGGGTCCCTACCTCTTCCCAGGTCGGCGAGCAGCGGGTCCTCGTCCTCGCCTCCGACGGGCGCGGCGGCCTCGACGGCCAGGGGATCATCTTCAACGTCGGCCCCCAGCAAGGCAACGCGCCGCCGGTGATCACGTCGACCCCGGTCACGGAGGCCACCAGCGGAGCGGTCTACACCTACGACGTCGAAGCGGACGACCCCGACGACGTCGAGGTCGTCTACACGCTCGTCGAGGCCCCGGAGGGCATGGAGATCGACGAGCAAAGCGGTGTGATCACGTGGACGCCCAAGCCTCAGCAGCTCGGCGCGGGCGCCAACGTGTTCCTGATCGGTCACGACCCGGACAACCACGCGCGCTTCAATCTCGGCGCGCGTCGCCTGCTCTACCGCTCGATCGCCTTCGGGCGCGCCAGCGCCCCCAACCCCTCGCTCCCCTTCCTCTTCGTCGAGTCACGGATCGAGGCCCCCTTCGGCTTCGTGGCGGGCAGGCAAGGCCTGCTGGCTGCAGGCTTCGTCGAGGGAACCGACTTCGTCCATGTCGACGCGGCTCAACTCGCTGGTGTCCCCTTCTCCGTCAGTCGCTTCAGCGCGCTCGTCGTGGCATCCGACTTCGGCGGCCTCCTGACCCAGGCCGAGCTGGACTTGCTCAACGCGCGCAAATCGGAGATCGCCGCCTTCATCAACGACGGCGGCGGGGTCGTCGCCTTCGCCGAGAGCGGCACGGGCGAGTCACCCGAGCTCACGAGCCTGACCCCCAACGGCGGCTACTACGAGTTCTTGCCGATCGAGGTGGACTCCTTCAGCCGGCCCAGCTCTCCCTACAGGTCGACTCCCTTCGGCCGGCGAGAGTTCGGGCTCGGCGACGACGACTTTGCGTCGCCCTCCCACGCGTTCTTCCTCCCCACTCCGCCACTGGAACCGGTTTCGGTGGACGCCAACGGGCGAATCATGTCGCTGGCCGGAACGATCGGGATCGAGGAGGGGCGCTTCGTGGACCCGGAACCCACGGTGATCGTGGCCGCTCGCGACGCGGCGGGCAACACGACGACCCAGGAGTTCGAGATCGGCCTCGTTCGCAACACTCCCGTCGTCGCCTGCCCCGAGGCGCTCGACTTCGGCCAGGTCGAAGTCGGAACTACCGCCAAGCGCCGCGTGATGCTCATGGGCGGCGGGGGGACGACCCTCCTCGACCGCGTGGAGGTGGTCGGGTCGGGGGCCGGACCCTACTTCGTCAGCCTCGGCAGCTCCAACGGCCAGCCGACCCTTGACGTCGAGTTCCGCCCCACGTCCGTCGGGGCCGTCAGCAGCCAAGCACGGATCGTGAGCGTTCCAGGCGTCGCGGACGCCTTCGTGGCCCTCCAGGGGCAGGGCACGAGCGAGCCCCAAGGGCCTCGCTTCCTCAGCCTCCCTCCGACGCTCGCCCTCGCTGGCAGGCGCCTGGCCTACCCCCCCGAGGTGGAGGATCCCGCCGGGGGCGGCCTGGCCTTTGGCCTCCTCGACGCTCCCACAGGGCTGGGCGTCAACTCGGTCACTGGCTTGGTCACCTGGGCGCCGGGCGAAGAGCAGGCAGGGACCCACGAGTTCGAGCTGGTCGCGACCGACGTCGAGGGCCGCCGCGTGAGCCAGGCGATCAAGCTTCAGGTCGTGCGACTGAGCGTCAGCGCGAGCGCCAAGCCAACCAGCGCCCCTCCAGGAGAGAACGCCTTCCTGGTCACGATCTCCGTCGAGGTCGAGCCGACGACCCTCGTGCGCAGCGACGAAGCGGTCCTCTCGCTGCAGGCCGTCGCGCCCCTCTCCACGCAGCTCACGATCAGCGGCGTCCAGCCCGAGGCCAGCTCGGAAGGGTTGCTCCTGAACTGGCGACTCCCCCTGCGCGACTCGCAGACCGAGTTCACGGTCCAAGGAAGCGCGCTCGAGGTTGGCAGCTACGAGCTGATTCGCAGCGTGCGCCTGGGGTTGGGGCGGGGCTCGCAAGGACTGGGAGAGGTCAGCCTCATTCGCAGCTTCCCCTCGGGCTTCAACCTCGGCTCGAGCTCTGGATCGGGGCTGGGTTATGAGCCGAGCACGAACCGGCTCTGGGCGACATCGAACTTCAACGGCACGAACGCGCGCCTCCTGGACGCCGAGGACGGGTCCTTCGTCCGAGAAGAGCCCTTGGGCGCCGGCGCGGCCGACATCGCCCCCCTTGGGTCTGAGCTGATCTGGCTGGCCGCCGAGGTGAACCGAAGGACGCCAGCGGGGCTGGCTCGGACCAAGACGATCGGGATCGGCCCCAGCCTGCAAGGAGCGGACGTCGACCCTCGCACCGGAGAGCTCTACTTCGTGTCCAACCTGGACAGCCGCCTCTACCGCGTTGCGCCGGAGTTCGGCCAGCACGTTCCCCTCTCCGGCAGCAGCGTGACGGGGCTCGCCTGGGATCCGGAGCGAGAGGTGGTGTGGGAGATCGACGCTAGCTCGAACGGCGTTCGCCCCGTGGACCTCCAGGGGAACCCGCTGCCAGGGGAGTTCTCCTTTAGCAACTCGGACACGGCGACCTTCGACCCGACTCGCGCTGAGCTGCTTCTCATCTCCGGGGGCCGGATCACGCGGATCGAGCGGGACCTCGCCAACATCAGCACCTCCCCCTTGGTGAGCTACAACAGCGGCTTCACTCGAGGAATGGCCTACGACCCCGTCCGGAGCGAGCTCTACCTCGCGGACTTCACCGCCAACCGCATCGTGCGCCTGGGGCCAGAGTTCGGCGACACCCGCCCCTTGGTCGACTCCTACGTGACCGGCTCGGCCTTCGACCCTTCACGCGGAGAGCGCTGGGAGCTACACAACGCCAGCCCCGATCTGGCCTATCGGATTGGCCCCAACGGCGAGCAGCTAGGGGTGATCAGCCTGCCCGGGGGTGTCGCAGCGGGGACCTTCGACGCCCGCCGCGACGAGCTGCTGACAGCCCACAGCAACGGGCGGATCTACCGATACGCCCCAGGCGGCGAGAACCGCGGCTCGATCTCGGTCGCCCACTACGGCCAGCCGCTCGGCATCGCCGCTCACCCCGACGGATCGCTCTGGTTGGCTGACAGGAGTGGGCAGCGCCTCGTCCGGCTGCCGCAGGAGTTCGGCGACTCGGTGCCAGCCTCCGGCTCTGAGGTGGCGGGCCTCGCGATCGACCCGGCGAGCGGCGAGCGCTGGGAGTTCGACCGGGCCACCAACACAGGGCGCCGACTCAGCGCGGAGGGGACGCTGCTGGGGACGATCCCCTTGTGGGGCAACGGCACAGGCGGGTCACTCTCGCCCCTGACGAGTCAGGTCGTGTCCCTGCAGGGCGAGCGACTCTATCGCTGGTCCTGGACTGGAGAGTCAGCGGGATACACGCGCGCCACCGCTCACGTGTTCCTCACCTACGGAATCGCGGTGGAGCCCGAGACCGGTGCGCTCTGGCTGGCCAGCTCCAGCCGGGGCCTGACTCGATTGGGTCCCCAGTTCGGCCGCCACGCCCCCTCGACGGGATCCGTGTTCGGGATCGCCCTGAACCCCGCCACGGGCGAGCGCTGGGAGCTCGACTCCGCCGACCAAGTTGCCTACCGGCGCGACGCCACCGGGGGCGAGCTCGGCTCGTTCCCCTTGTCGGGGGCCATGTATGGCGGCGCCTTCGACTTTCAGCACGAGCAAGTCCTGACGGTCAGCTATGGCCCGTCGGCTCGGGTCTACCGCTACTCGCCGGAGGGAACGCCCATTCGCTCGACGCGCTCCTCCAAGCACAGCGCGGCGAGCAGGGGGCTCGCCTTCGACTCGACCAGCGGGGAGCTGTGGATCGCGGAGGGCGCAGCCGTGACCCGCCTGGGTCCGCAGTTCGGCGACCACAGCGGAGCGAAGGGAGCTTCCGTGGTCGGGCTCGCCTTCGATCCGCAGAGCGGGGATCGCTGGGAGTTCGACAGCGCCACCAGCCGGGCCCTGCAGGTGAACGCCAGCGGGGTCGAGCTGAGCTCCTTTCCCCTTCCCTCCGGTGTGATCTCCGCCACCTTCGACCCGCAGCGGCGCGAGCTCCTGGCGGCGCGCTCCAATCGCCGGATCCACCGCTACACCCCCGCGGGCGACCCGCTGGGAGAGGTCCGGGTGGACTACCACTCGGCGGCTCCCTACGGCATGGC
The DNA here is from genome assembly GCA_937911525.1 of uncultured bacterium. Lineage (GTDB taxonomy): Bacteria > Planctomycetota > J058 > J058 > J058 > NORP233. The sequence goes on along the minus strand of CALDQK010001268.1, from coordinate 6,830 downwards.
GCTGGACCCCAGCACTGGCGACCTCTGGGTCACCAACACCAACGAGCTGGTCCGGCTCTCGGCAGGCTTCGGCGAGACGAGGCCCGGCCTGGCGAGCGTCGTGGGGGTCGCGGCCGTGCCGAGCAGCGCAGGAGAGCTGTGGGCCGTCAACACGACGGATCTCGGCGTCTATCGACTCAGCAGCGCTTCGGTCGTGCTGCAGTCCTTCAACTACACCGGCAGCGCCGCCGGGATCGCCGTGCACCCCGACGGCTCGCTGCTCCTCGCCGACAACGGGAGTCAGCGTCGAATTCGCCAGATCGACCCGACCAGCGGCACAGAGCTGCGCACGACCTACGTGCAATACCACGCGGCCTCGATCGCCGGCCTCACGGTCAACGCCGCCGGCGAGATCCTGGTCGTCGACTCCGCCCAGGATCGGATCGTGCGGCTCGACGCCGGCTTCGGCGACCACCACGCGGCGCCTGGCGGGAGCACGACGGGCCTCGCCCAGGGAGCCAACGGGACGATCTGGGCGGTGGACGCGTCGACTCGCCGAGTCGAGCAGTTCGATCGCCAGGGCACGCTGCTCGGCGGCTTCGCCGTGGCGGCGGGCAACGCGCAGGGGTTGGCATTCGATCCGGCCACCAGCGAGCTCCTCGTGCTCTACGCAGCCTCCCCGTCACGGGTCGACCGCTACGAGGCAAGCAGCGGGTCCCTCCTGGGCAGCGTCTCGCTGACGACTTCCGGCTCGGGCCTGGCCGTGGTGCAGGGGCGCTGGTTCCTCTGCGATCGCTTCAGCGACCAGGTCCATGAGCTGGACCCCGCCAGCGGGAGCGTCCTGGCGAGCTTCTCGACCCTGACTCTGGGCTCGAGCAACCCCTCCGGCCTCGACGTGGCGCCCTCTGGAACGAGCCTCCTCCTGAGCGACGCGGGCGCGGACCAGGTGCTGGAGGTGAGCCTCACGGGAACGCTCATCGGCTCCTTCTCGACGGCGGCGCTCGGCTCCCTCTCGCCTGAAGCCGTCGCCTACGACGGCTTGAAGGTTCGCGTGGCGGACACGAGCGAAGACCGGATCTTCGCCGCCCCTCCCGGCGGGATCACGGTCACGACCTTCCCGACCACTGCCAACCCAGTGGGGATCACGCTCGACGATCAAGGAGACCTCTTCGTCCTCGACTCCGACGGCACCGTGAGCGCCTACGACCCCAGTGGAGCGCTCCAGTCCACCTTCAACACCCGCGCCTACGGCTGCTACAACCCGCAGGGGATCGCCTTCGCCGACGGGCGCCTCGTCGCCAGCGACACGACGGAGGACCGCTTCTTCCTCATGGAGCGCGGCGGGCTGCAGGTCGATCACCACTCCATCTCTGGGAGCTTGAGGGGGCTTTGCTTTGGGCCGGGAGGCAACCTCTATGGCCTGGAGGGCGGGAACGGGGATCGGGTCCGCGTGTTCTCGCGCAGCGGCCAGGAGCTGGCTGGGGACTTCTCGCTCCAGGACTTCGGCAGCTTCACGCCCGAGGCGATCGCCTTCGACGGGGCGAACTTCCAGGTCGCCGACCCCACTGAGGATCTGGTCTTCAGCGCCGCTCCCGGGGGCTTGCCCGTCACCAGGTTCACGTCTCCGGCTGGAGTTGGCTTCATAACAGGGCTCTGCCTCGGGCCTGGCGGGGACCCCTACGTCACCGACGCCAACGGCCTGGTGCACCACCTGTCCCGCGGCGGCCAGCTGCTGGGGAGCTTCTCGACGCGGGACTTCGGCAGCTACGCCCCGCAGGCGATCGCCTTCGACGGGGTGAACTTCCAGGTCTCGGACTCCGGCGAGGATCGAGTGTTCGAGATGGCCCCCGGCGGCCTCGAAGTGACCAGCTTCCCGCTCCCCGCTGGCCTCCGCACACCCTCGGGCATGACCTTCGGCCCCGGCGGCGACCTCTACGTCACCAACCCCACCGACGACCTGGTTCAACGGGTCTCCGTCAGCGACGGGTCCCTGCTCGGGTCCTTCAGCACGGCGGCCTATGGCTGCTTGGACCCCCAGGCGATCGCATTCGACGGCGTGAACTTCCGCGTCACCGACACGACCGAGGATCGGCTCTTCGTCATGGACCCGGGCGGCCTGAACGCTCAGACCTTCCCCTTGCCCGTGGGGAGCGTCTCTCCGAGCGGGCTCACCGTGGGCCCTGAGGGTGACCTCTTCCTGCTCGACGTGAGCGCGGACCGCGTGTATCGCCTGAGGACCGACGGAACCCTCGTCTCGAGCTTCTCGACCGACGCCTTCGGGGTGCGCAACGGCCAGGCGATCCACTTCGACGGCGAGCAGCTGCAGGTCTCCGACGCCGACGACGATCAGCTCTTCGCCATGGACCTCGAGGGCCTCCCCCTGGCCACCTTCGACCTGAGCACGCTCGGCCTCACCAACCCCGGCGGTCTGGCCTGGGATCCGAAGACCGAGACCCTGATCCTGGTGGCTGGCCGAACGCTGGTCGAGTTCGATCACGACTTCCAGGTGGTGCAGCTCGAGCCCCTCGAGCCGCTGGGCTTCGGGGCCAATGACCAGGTCAGCGCCGTGGTCGTGACCTCACGCGGGATCGAGATCGCCGACACCTTCCAGGATCGCCGCTTCTTGCTGCCTCGCTATGGCCCCTACCTGACCGCCTACGACCTCCCAGCGAGCGTGGCCTCGCCCACCGGCGTCTCGGTCGACCCACTGCGCGGCTCGGTCTTCGTGAACAACAGCGCGCGCGCCCTCGAACTCTGCGTGGGGGAGAGCGGGTTCAAGATGCTGGGCGACTACAGCCTGGGCTACGGTGACGTCAACGATATCGCCGTAGACCGCGCGCGGGAGCGCCTGTTCGCGATCCGGGCGAACGGCGAGATCGCGAGCCTCCAGCTGCTGCCCTCGCTGCGGAGCGAGCGACCGGCGAAGGTGCTCCTCGTCACGCACGGCGAGAGCGCGACCTTGGTCAACGCCCTCCGCTTGGGCGGTCACTCCGTGACCGTCCGCTCCCCTGGGCCGGGAGCGCTGGCGGACCTAGACGCCTCCGTCGACCAGGTGTGGGTCGGCAACCTGCTGGCTGACGCGGGCGGCGCTGGCCTGGACGGCTCCGACATCGCGGCCTTGACCAGCTGGGTGAACTTCACCCAGCGCAACGAGGTCGCTATCGACGGCAGGGCGGCGAGCGAGACGAGCTGCCGCAACGAGGGGCTGATCCGAGCCACCGCGGACGCGCTGCAGGAGTTCGGCGGAGGCGTCGTCGTGCTCGCGGGGCCAGAGCTCCAGGACTCGTTCGGATCGGCGAGCGCGACGGGGCTGGCCAACCAGGTCCTCGACGCGCTCGGGTTCCGGCGGGTGCTCGGCAGCTACGCGCTCGACCGCGAGAGCGCGAAGGCCGAGAGCGAGCTCGCCGGGGACTTTGGCGCCTCGAGCTTGCTCGAAGCCGGAGTTCGCTACTCCCGCGTCCCGAGCGGCGCGCAACCGAACGGCCAGGTCCTGACGGTCGCGCTCGACGCCGCCTACCTCGAGCGGACGGACTACAGCCCTGCCTCGCCCGACGGGCGGATCCCGCTCCTCGTGACCACCTTCTCGCGTCCCGCCTTCCAGGCCACCGACGAGGAGCCGCTCCGGGTCCAGATCCTGCCCATGCTGGAGGTGGACCCGAGCCTGGCGAGCACGATCGCGGGCGGGACGACCTCCTTCGTCGCCAAGGTCAGCAACCGCTTCGACCGCCCTGCGGCCTATCGACTTCGAGTCGAGGGACTCCAAGGGGTCGCCACCGCGAGCTTCCAGCCTGACGAGCTCGTCCTCGCCGCGGGCGAGGAGCGCTTCGTGCTCCTCGCGGTCGAGACGCCCGCCACCACGCCAGCAGCGAGCTACGCGTTCAGCGCCGTGGTCGAAGAGGTTCTCAGCGACCAGAGCGTCCTCCCCCGCGGCTCGGCCCCCCTGACCCTGCGCGTGACGCCCTTCTTGTCCGAGGTCCCGCTGACCCTCACCCCGAGCCTCCAGTCCCTTCCGCAGGGCTCCTCGTTGAGCGTCACGCTCACCGTCACCAACCCCGCCCCCTTCCCCGCCGTGATCGACGCGGGCCTCGTCGATCCCGCCAGCCTCGGGCTGAGCCCGGTCGGACCGATCTCGTCCAGCGTGCTCTTGAGCCCAGGCCAGAGCGCGAACCTCCAGCTGGAGTTCGCCGCAACGGATACCGACCTGGGCGAGCTGGTCCTGAGCGCCCGCGCGGACTCGAGCGAGAGCAGCCTCCTGCCCGGCTACGCCGGGGCCAAGGTGCGCGTCCTGTCCCCGAACCTCGCTCCGCTCGCCCGCGCCGGCGCGGATCAGCTCGTCGCCTCGCCAGCGGGCACGCCGGTCCCCGTTCTGCTGGACGGCCGCGCGAGCTTCGACCCGGAAGGGGCGGCGCTGACCTACACCTGGACCCTGGGAGAACTCAGCGCCAGCGGAGCTCGGCCGACCTTGGACCTGGCGCCGGGTGAGCACGTCGTGAGCCTCGTCGTCAGCGACGGTCTCGTCAGCTCGGCTCCGGACACCGTGACCGTCGTGGTCGGCGACACCACTGCGCCCGTGCTGGGCCCCCTGGCGGGCCAAGTGGTGGAGCAGGCCAGCCTGGCTGGGACCCCCGTCGACTACTTCGTGCTCGTGAGCGACGACCTCGGACCCGGCGTCAGCGTCAGCTACTCGCACCCAAGCGGCTCCGAGCTCCCGCTCGGCCTGACCACGGTCACGTGCACCGCCACCGACCCCTCGGGGAACTCCTCCCAGCTCAGCTTCGAGGTGCGGGTCGTCGACACGACGCCGCCGGTCCTGGCTCAGCAGCCCGACCTCCAGGTCGAGACCGACGACCCGATCGGGGCGCTGGTCAGCTTCGCGCCCACCGCCAGCGACATTTGCGACAGCGAGGTCGAGGTCGAGTGCTCGCCCCCCTCGGGCTCCCTCTTCCCGCCAGGATCGACGACGGTCACCTGCACCGCCGTGGACGACTCGGGCAACACAGCCACGACTACGTTCGAGGTTCAGGTCGACTTCCGTAGCGACAACCTCGCCCCGCAGCTGGCCGTGGTCGCTCCCCAGTCCGGGGCGCTCCTGGCTACGGGCTCGGTCCCAGTCCAGCTCAGCTGGGAGGACGAGGTCGGCGGCACGGGGGTCGACCCCGCCAGCCTGCAGGTCACGCTGGACGGCCAGGACGTCCGCGCGCTCTTCGCTGACGCCTCGAGCAGCGGCGCCAGCGCGACCCTCACCGGCCTCAGCGACGGCTCCCACGAGCTGAGCGCCTCGGTCGCCGACGAAGCCGGTAACCGCAGCCAAGTGCTCGTGCGCGCCTTCGTCGTCGACACCACCCCGCCGAGCATCGTGGTCGAGAGCCCCGAGCCGCTCGAGGTCGAGCAGGTCGACTTGGCCGGCACCCCGGTCCAGCTCCTGGCTCGGGCCGAGGACGCCCTCGACCCAGCGCCGGGGCTGAGCAGCAGCGCTCCGGCCGTGTTCCCCCTGGGCGAGACGAGCGTGACCCTGACGGCGACCGACGCCGCGGGCAACAGCGCCACGCGCGTCGTCCTGGTGCGCGTCCTCGACCGGACGCCGCCCACGATCGCTCCCTTGGCGGACCTCGTCGTCGAGCAGAGCGCGCTGGCGGGCACGGCGGTGGTCTACTCCGGCGTCGCGAGCGACATCTGCGACGCGGCGCCCGCCCTGACCTTCGTTCCGCCCTCTGGCAGCGTGTTCCCCCTCGGAGACACGACCGTCAGCGTGACGGCCACCGACGCCTCCGGAAACTCGAGCCAGGCGACCTTCAAGGTCACGGTCCAGGACACGACGGCGCCCTTCATTACGGTGCCGCCGAGCGACCTCAGCGTCGAGGCGAGCGGGCCCGGCGGCGCGGTCGTGACCTACCCGCCGATCGGCGTCGGCGACGCTTGCGACGCGACCCCCGTGGTCGAGTGCACCCCTCCCTCGGGCTCCCTGCTCCCGGTCGGGGAGACCGTCGTCCAGTGCCTCGCCAGCGACGTGAGCGGCAACGCGCGCCAAACGAGCTTCCGGGTCACGGTCCTCGACCGAACCCCGCCCACGATCTCGACGCCTGCCAACCTCACGGTCGAGCAGACCTCGCCCGCTGGCGCGACGGTCACCTTCGCCACCCCCGGAGCGAGCGACGCCGTCGACCCCGCTCCGAGCGTCGTCTGCGTGCCCGCCTCGGGGGCGGTGTTCGCGCCAGGGGAGACGACGGTCACCTGCACTGCGACGGACACGGCGGGCAACAGCGCCCAGGTCACCTTCACGGTCAGCGTCGTGGACACCACCGCGCCCTCCCTGGTCCAGCCCGAGGACCTCGAGTTCGAGCAGACCTCGCCTGCCGGTGCAACGGTGACCTACGCCGCGCCGGCGGCCACGGACGCCGCGGATCCTTCGCCGACGGTCGTCTGCGCGCCTGCTTCGGGGAGCCTGTTCGCGCCGGGCGAGACGACGGTCACTTGCACGGCCACGGACGCCGCGGGCAACAGCTCGCAGGTCACATTCACCGTCCTCGTGGCTGACACCGTCGCTCCGCAGGTCTCGCAACCGGCCGATCTCGTCGTCGAGCAAACCTCCCCGGCCGGCGCAGTCGTCGACTACGAAGCTCCCACCGTCAGCGACGAGGGCGACGCGAACCCGACGCTGACCTGCACGCCCGCGCCAGGGAGTCTCTTCCCGCCCGGCGCGACCACGGTCACCTGCTCCGCCACCGACGCCGGGGGGAGCACCACCCAGGTCAGCTTCACCGTGACGGTGGCCGACACGACGGCGCCGGTCCTGACCCAGCCCGCCAACCTGACGGTCGAGCAGACGAGCCCCGCCGGCGCGACGGTGACCT
>CALDQK010001267.1 GCA_937911525.1 uncultured bacterium | reverse complement strand
GCTCTTCGCAGCGGTGGAGGACCCGCCGCTGGCCGCTGGCGTCGAAGGCGACGACCTCCTGCCCTTCGCAGAGCAAGGCCTCGCCCGCGGGCGTCAGCGCGGCGGGCGTGGCGTCGGGCGAGATCGGGCGAGACCAGGCGATCGCGCCGTCCTGCTCGAGCGCCAGCAGCTGACCGCCGCCCTGGAGCAGGATCCGATGGTCGTAGCCGACGCGGGCCGCGAGCAGGGTGTCCTGGAGCGGCGCGGGCAGCGGGTAGTGGAGGCGGCGGGTCAGGGCCTCGTCGAGGACCCACAGCGCGCGCCGGGTCTCTTCGCCTTCGCCCTCGTCCACCAGCAGGTAGACCCAGCCCTCCTCGTCGAGCGAGAGCGCCAGGGGCGTGAAGGTGTCGCGCAGCAGGGCTCCAGGAGACAGCTGGAGGTCGAAGCGCAGCACGCGGCCCGCCTCGGCGCTCACCAGCCCGCGATCCCAGCCGGCGCAGAGCAGCTCGGTGGTCGTAAAGAGCACCGGCTCGACCACCCCAGGCCGGAGCTGCCAGTTCTGTGCCACGTCGCGCGGCTCACCCACCGGCCAGATCTCGAGCGAGGAGAGCTCCGGCTCGTGCGGGCTGCCGTGGGGCTGCTCCCGCTCTTGCCCCTGGAGGACGAGCGTGTCGCCGATCCGGGCCACGTAGGGACGGCGGAAGTCGCTGCTCATGAAGAGCGAGGTCCAGAACTCCTCGCTGCCCTGCTCCTGCAGGTAGCTGCGCAGGGTCCCCTCGTCGTCGGGCTGCAACACGAGCCCGCCGGAGGGCTCGAGGCAGCCCGGGCCGCGCCCGCTCGGACCGCCCCAGATCACCTCGCCGCTCTCGAGGTCGTAGAGCGACCAGTTGAACTTGCCCCCGACGTAGCAGCGCGAAGCGTTCGCGAGCAGGTAGCGCGGGTCGGTGGCCTGCTCGAGCTTGGCGCTCCAGCTGAGCAGCCAAGCCTCCTCGCTGCAGGCGCGCGGCAGGCGGCCGTTGCGCTCGGGCGTCTGGTCGACCACGCTCGCGCCCTCGCCGCGCGGGGCGGCGTCTCGGCGGCGCTTGCCCAGCGGCTCGTCCACGGCGGGTCGCGGCTGCGCGGGCACCACCTCAGGGCGGCTGCGGGAGGCGCGGTAGATCGTCTCGGCCATGGCTCAGTGCCTCTCTGGGTGGCGCTCGGCGCCTTGGACCCTCGTGCAGTGCGGCATCAGTCGTCGCCCTCCTCGGTGGCCCCTTCAGGGGGATCGGGAGGAACGACCTCGGGCGGCTCGTCCTTGGGCTCGCTCGGCAAGGGGTCGGGTTCCTTGAGCGGCTCGCGCTCGCCGGTCGGCTCGGGCGGGGGCGGGTCCCGGCGCGGAGGCGGCGGGCGGCGAGGAGGCGGCGGGGGCGCGGCGAGCTTGACCTCGACGCTGTCCGCGCAGGTCTTGGCGAACGCGTCGTAGCCCTTGTAGGAGCTCCCGTCGACCTCGACGCCGAGGTAGGTCGCGAACACGTTCGCGAGCTGCTCCTCGAAGGTGCCCGTCTCGGCCGCGCTGGCCCAGTCCTTCTGCTTGAGCAGGAAGTCCACCACGTTCTCGTGCTGCTCGACCTCGACCTGGTTGGCCGGCCAGGCCGGCGGGAGCAGCTCCCCCAGCAGGCTGAGGCGCTTGGACTCCGCCTTCTCGAAGGCAGACCGGACGACGGCCGCGGCCTGGCGAGCTCGCGCGTGCTTCTCGCCGGCGTTCGCGCCGGCGTCGGCGAAGGTGCGGATCTTGTCGGCGACGTTGACCATGCGGGTCACGAGGTCGCTGGCGTGCTGCGCGGTGGTCGAGTCGATGTTCGGCAGGCAGTCGATCGCGGCCTTCAGCTTGGGGGTCTGGGAGCGGTCGTTGGCGCGCCCGATCGCGTTCTTGACGGAGGTCCGGGTCGGGCTCGGCTGGCCCGCCGCGGTCTGGGCGGCGGTGCGAGCCTGGGTCAGCTCGGTGTAGACCGCGTCGGTCAGGGGGTCGTCCTCGTCGCTGAAGAGGGGCGCGCACATGTCCTTCAGCTGCTCGTAGACGTTGACGATCGAGAGGCAGGTGCGGTAGTTGGTCAGGCAGTTGATGATCGCCTGGAGGGCGTTCTGCTTGTCGACCCCCTCCTGGACCTTGGTCTGGCGCTCGCGCCGCTTGTTCTCGATCGTCTGGCCGCGATTCCTGAAGGTCGTCTCGCGACGACCCAT
>CALDQK010001266.1 GCA_937911525.1 uncultured bacterium | reverse complement strand
TCTCTCTCTCTCTCTCTCTCTCCTCTCATGCCCTGTCCTCCAGCGTGGCCCGCTGCCGGGACGCCGTGTGCGCGGACGGGGCGGGTCCGGCGCTGGACGTGGCCCGGTCCACCGGCGTGGACCGCTTCATGGGGGGCGTGGCGGCGGCCGCCTCGAGGCGTTGGCTACGCTCGCGCTCCAGCTCGGCGTGGACCCGCTCCATCTCTCGCTCGCGCTCGCGAGCCAGCTCGCTCCGCTCTGCCTCGAGCGCGCGGCGCACCTCCTCCGCCTTGGCCTCGGCGGCCTCACCGCGGAGCTTGGCCTCTTCCAGCTCTTGCTTGCGGCGGGCCAGCACCTCCTGGATGGGCGCGTAGAGGAAGCGATGCAGCAGCCACGCCAACACGAGGAAGTTGACGGCTTGCAGCGAGATGGTCCAGGCGTCGAGCTTCACCCCTTGATGAAGGGGTTGGCGTAGAGGACGAGCAGCGCGATGACGAGGCAGTAGATCGCCATCGTCTCGATCATGGCCAGGCCGACGAAGAGGGTCCGCGAGAGGGGCCCGACCGAGTCCGGCTGACGAGAGATCGCTTCCATGGCCGCGCTGAGGGCTTTGCCCTCGCTCAAGGCGGGGAACATCGACCCCACCGAGACCGCCACCACGGCGCCGATAATGCTGATCGCTTCAAGGTCCACGGGACCTCCTATCCGCGTTCGATGCTGCCCACGGCCGCCCCGAGGAACACGGCCGAGAGCACGGTGAATATGTAGGCCTGGATCACCCCGATCAGGATCCCCAGAGCCATGAAGGGAATCGGCACGAAGAGCCCGGCCAGCGCCACCACGATCCCGACCACGATCTCGTGGCTCATGATGTTGCCGAAGAGCCGGATCATGAGCGAGAAGGTGCGCGTCAGCTCGGAGAACACGTTCAGCGGCAAGAGGAGCGGGTTGGGCTCCAGGTAGCCCTTCAAGTAGGCCCGCAGGCCCTGGGCGCGCAGGCCGAAGGCGTGGACCGAGAAGAACACGACCAGCGCCAGGGCAGCGGGGGTCTCGACGTGGGCGGTGGGCGGCGCGACGCCGGGGATCAGCATCGAGAGGTTGGCCGCGACCAGGAACAGGAAGAGCGTCCCGAGCAGGGGCATGAAGGGAGCCGCCGCCCGGTGAACGACCGCCTCGATCTGCTGCTCGAGCAGCTCGACCAGGATCTCGAGGGTGCTCTGCAGCCGGCTCGGGTCCTCGGTGGTGGCGTTGCGGGTCCCGAGCCACGAGGCGACGCTGAGGCCGATCATCAGGCCCCAGGTCGTCACGACGGGCTCGGTCACGGGGACGGGGCCGAGGTGGAACACGGGCTCGAGCTCGAAGGGCCCGCTCACGCGAGCTCCTGGCGGGCGCGGCGCAGGACCAGGGTCCGGGCCGTCAGGAAGCCCGCCAGCGCGGAGACGAGCCCCGGCGCGCCGGCCTGCGCGGCCACCATGAACCCCGCCCACGCCAGCGCCAGCCGCAGCGCGGCCAGCGCGAGAGGAGCCCCCTGCGCGGTGCGCAGGGAGGCCTGCACGGCGCGCCAGAGCAAGGCCAGGTAGCACGCGCCGACGAGGAGGCCGAGCGCGAAGCCGGCCGTCAGCCTGAGGGCGAGCGGGCTGTGGAGCAGGTCGTTCACGCTTCGTGCACCCGCCGCCAGGCCATCCAGCAGCCCAGCACCAGCCCCAGGAAGAGCAGGCCGCCGGTCCACACCAGCCCGCTCTCGAAGCTGCGGTCCAGGCGGCGTCCCAGCCAGGTCCCCAGCAGGGTCGGGGTCACGACGATCCAGCCGAGCGATCCGTAGAGGGCGAGGTTCTCCGCCAGGGAGCGCTCGGGGGAGCGCTCCCGCTCCTCCAGGCTGCGCTTGCGCCGGCGCACCCCGCCGCGCAGCTCCTCGCGCTGCTTCCGCTCCGCCTCGCTCACAGGACCTTGCGCCCCAGCGCGGGGGGAGCGGAGAGGGCCTGCTCGGGGTGAAGGTAGCGCCACACGCCTCGGGTCAGGGCGACCTGCATCCGGGCAGCCTGGGCGCGGCTCTCCTCCTCGGCCGCCGCTTCGTCCCGGAAGGAGGACTCGACCAGGGCCTCCAGCTCCTGGAGGTCCTCGCTCACGATCGCCTCGCGTGTGGCGACCTCCACCAGCTCCTCCTCCCGCCCGCGTCGGCGCACGTAGAGGACCCCCCCGCGGAGGGCGGCGTGGGCTTGCCCCCCTGCGCGGAGCCGCCAGCTGAGCACCGAAGGGCGGAGGACGGTCACGAACTCGGCGTGACCGCGGCGGATCCCGAACAGCCCGCTGGCGTCTTCGGCCAGGACGTGCTCCACCTCGCTGGCCTCGAACGCGACGCCGAGGGGAGTCACGATCTCGAGCTTCACGACGCCTCCTCGTCGGCGCGCGAGCGCTCCTCCTGGGCGCGCGCCTCCGCGAGGGTTCCGGTCATGTAGAGCGAGCTCTCGCCCCACTCGTCCGCTTCGCCGGCCAAGATCGCGCGGCAGCCGGCGATCGTGTCGGCCAGCGCAACCGTGCTCCCTCCGCGACCGGTGAACTGCTCCGTCACGTGGAAGGGCTGGGAGAGGAAGCGCACCAGCCGTCGCGCGCGCTGGACCACGACCCGGTCGGACTGACTCAGCTCCTCCATCCCGAGCAGCGAAATGATCTCCCTCAGCTCACGGTAGTGCTCGACCGTGCTCCGCACCGCCTCAGCCGTCTCGTAGTGCTCCCGCCCCACGATCTGGGGATCGAGCAAGACCGAGTTCGAGCCGAGCGGGTCGATGGCGGGGTAGAGGCCTTGGCTCGCCAGCTCGCGCGAGAGCACGATCGAGGAGTCCAGGTGGGCGAAGGTCGCCGCCACCGCCGGGTCGGTGAAGTCGTCGGCGGGCACGTAGACCGCCTGGATCGAGGTGATCGCGGCCCCAGCCACCGAGGTGATCCGCTCCTGCAGCTCGGCCATCTCGCTGGCCAGGGTCGGTTGGTAGCCGACGCGCGAGGGCAGCCGACCCAGCAGGCCGGAGATCTCGCTGCCGGCCTGGACGAAGCGAAACACGTTGTCCACCAGGAGCAGCACGTCCCGCAGGTCCGCGTCGCGGAAGTACTCGGCCAGCGTGAGCGCGGTCAGGCCCGCTCGCCAGCGCGCGCCCGGCGGCTCGTTCATCTGCGCGAACACCAGGGCCGTCCGCTCGAGCACGCCCGAGCGGTCTAGCTCGAGCACGAGCTCGTAGCCCTCACGCGAGCGCTCCCCGATCCCGGCGAACACCGACACTCCGCCGTGCTGACGAATCGTGCCGTGGATCAGCTCCGTCAGGAGGACGGTCTTCCCCACGCCAGCTCCGCCGAAGAGCGCGACCTTCCCTCCGCGCACCAGCGGGGCGAGGAGATCGATCACCTTGATCCCGGTGTGGAACATGTCGCGGCTGGCGAGCTGCGCCTCCAGCGACGGCGGCGCGCGGTGGATCGGCCAGCGGGGGACATCGGGCGCGAACTCCCCCAGGCGATCCGTGGGGTCGCCGAGCACGTCGAGCTGGCGCCCCAGCACCTCTTCGCCGACGGGGACCCGCAGCGGCCCGCCCGTGTCCCGCGCGGCGACGCCACGGCGCAGCCCGGCCGTGTCCTGGAGCGCGACGGCCCTCACGGTGCTGGGGTCGAGGTGCTGCTCGACCTCGAGCACCAGGCGGTGGGGGCCATCCCATTCGACCTCGAGCGCGTAGTAGACCCCCGGCAGCTGACCCTCGGGGAAGGACACGTCGACGACGGAGCCGCGCACGCGTTGCACGCGGCCAGCGACGCCCGGGGAGGTCGACGCGCGTCCGCTCACTCGGAATGGGAGGGGGGCGGCGAGGGAGCGGGCGGAGGTCGCGATGTCACGGGTCGAGAGAATACCATTCGAGGGATCGCCCGCTCTCGATCGGCGGCGGGCTGGGGCAGTCCCGGATCTACTCCTGGCTGCTCAAGAAGGCGGCCCTGGGCGAGGTCAGCGTCTCGGTGTGGCCGGAGCAGCTGCACGAGTGCCTGGGCAGGAAGAACATCACCTTGCTGCGCTAGAAGCGAAGCAGCCCTCCGCCGGGCGGAGGGCTGCGTTCGATCGAGGTGGTTTCGAACTGAGCGGGCTACTTCTTGGCGGGCTTGGCCGGCGCCTGCTTGGCGGGCTTGGCCTCGGCGTGCTTGCCGTGGTGCGAGCGGATGTGCTCGAGGTCCTTCTGGTCGAAGTAGACCCCCGCGAAGCCGTCGATGTGCGCGCGCAGGGCCTTGGCGTTGGCCGCGTCGACGGTCTGCTTGCACTTCATCGCCGCCAGCAGGCAGCCGTGGAGGTGCTTGAGCTGGGGCACGTAGTTGGCCTTCTTGGGCTTCACGCGCTGGGTCATGAAGTATTGCGTGACGATGTGCTGGACCTTCTTGGCGTGCTCCTCCTTGGTCACGATCCAGCGCACCTTCTGGTTGAGGCTCAGGGCATCGGTCTTGCCGGCCAGGGCTGCGATCTGCTTCATGGCCTTCTCGATCGTGGCCGTGTGCTCGTAGAGCATGTCGATCCGGGTCCTGTCCCCGTAGATCCCGCAGGGCACCTCGCAGTGGGCGTCGCTCTGGGTGATCAGGGTCAGGGTCAGCAGGGCGACGAGGACGAGCTTCTTCATGAGTCTCCTGTTCGTGGTTGGCGCGGCATACTCCCGCTCAGCGCATCTCGCCGCAACCCAGAGGACGGCCGGGGCGAGCCGCTACCCGACGCGTAAGGTCAACGCGCGCTTCAGCTTGGGGCCGATTTGCTGCGTCCTTTCACCCGCGCGAGGCGCAGGCGAAAGGACTTAGCTCCCCAGAGTCACAACAGCTCGAGGAGGCCGCTCCAGCGCCAAGCCGTCTCGAGGTCGGGCGCGAAGCGGGCGGCGTAGGCCTCGACCGAGCCGAGCGCGCGGAGGCCCGAGCGGAGGGCGGCGCGCTCGGCGCGCAGGGCGCTGGGGTCGTCGCGCCAGGTCCGCAGCAGCGTCCGGGTCCGGTGGTCCGGCGGGAGCGCTTCGCCCGCCAGGTCGGCGAGGGGGATCCCGTGGGCCAGGCCGAGCAGGCAGAGCTCGACGTAGTGGTCCTGCTTGTCGGCGCTCCAGTCGCGCACGCCGCGGTGCCCGACCTCGTAGAGGCGGTCGAGCAGGGCCGGGGCCAGCTCGGGGAAGGCCGCCTTGCAGCTGGGGAGCTCGGGGTGGCCCGTCTCGTCGACCTCGGGGGCGACGAACACCAGCGCGGCGCGTCCGTCCTCGAGGGCGACCGGGTGGGGCAGGTAGTGCGCCGCGCTCCAGGAGGTCGGCCACACCAGCTCCCACAGCCGGGCCCGGTAGGCGAGCGGGTCGTCGCCGGTCTCGCCGGCGAGCTCGAGCAGGAATTCGGCGGGGTCGCGCGCGCCGGCCCGCTGGCGGAGGCGGGCCCAGCAGGCGGGGTCGAAGCCCTCGCGCCGCGCCAACCCGTCGACGCCCTCGTGGCGGACCTCGAGCAGGATCGCCCCGCAGCCAGCGCCCCGCGGCCGCGGCCCCTCGGCGGGGTCGATCACGGCGCCAGTGTAGGCCGCGCGCTCGCCCACGACCTCCATCGCGAGCCGGCCCCCCTTCTGGGGCGGCTTGCCGAAGCGGCGCGGCGCGTCGAGCCAGAGCAGGCGCGCGTCGGCGATCCCCGGCAGCTGCGGGCCGAGCCCGCGCGCGCTGAGCAGGGACCCGTAGCCGACGAAGAGCACGCTCAGCGGAGCTCTCCTCGCGTCACGACGACGCCGTCGGGGCCGAGCTTGCGCCGCAGGTGGTCCACGACGCCTTCGGGGTCGGGCAGGAGCGCTTCCGCGACGGGGCGGGCGATCTCGGCCACGTAGTCCTCGAGCTCGAGCCCGGGGTGCGCGGCGAGGGTCTCGGCGACCTGGAGCAGCTGCTCCTTCTCCTCGTCGGCGCGGAAGAAGAGCGCGAGGGTGCGGCCGTCCTTGAGCCGGAGCGGGATCTGGCGGGGCCGGACCGAGACGACCTGCGCGTCGAGGGGCACCCGCGGGGTCTGGTCGCCGTAGTAGACCCGGTTCAGGCGCGCGCAGGCGGCGGCCTCCTCGATCCCGATCGGCTTGGAGCGGAGCACGCGGAGCCCGGTCCAGAGCCCGACGACCGCCGAGGGGAGCGCGCCGGCCATGGCGAGGGGCACCAGCGGGCCCCACACGAAGCGCCGGTAGAAGGCCAGGGCGGGGATCGCGCACACCACGAACACGATCCCGAACAGGACGGCGGAGCCGAGCAGGCCCGAGGCCACGTCGGTGTCGCCGCCCGGCAGGAGCCGGAGGTGCGCCGTCCAATGCCGCTCACGCATAGACTGAACTTACCCGCTGAAAGGAAGCCCGCGCACCCGACTTCTCGTGCCTCTAGCCAGGCTCGGGAGGCCACCATGAGGACGACGATGGACGACACGACCGACGTAGAGGCCCAGCTGAGCCGCGCCGCCGAGGCGATCCGCCGGGCGGACGCGCTGGTGATCGGGGCGGGCGCCGGGATGGGCGTCGACTCCGGCCTGCCCGACTTCCGCGGCGACGAGGGCTTCTGGAACGCCTATCCGCCCTACCGCCGCCTGGGCGTCAGCTTCATCGAGATGGCCAACCCCGCCCACTTCCGCCAGGACCCCGCCTTCGCCTGGGGCTTCTACGGGCACCGGCGCAACCTCTACCGGGCGACCGTCCCCCACGAGGGCTTTCAGATCCTGCGCCGCTGGAGCGAGCGCTGCCGCGAGGGCAGCTTCGTGTTCACCAGCAACGTGGACGGCCAATTCCAGCGCGCCGGCTTCGCGGAGGACCGGATCGACGAGTGCCACGGGGCGATCGACTGGAGCCAGTGCCTCGAGAGCTGCGGGGCGGGGATCTTTCCCGGCGGCGACGAGCAGGTCGAGATCGACATGGAGACGATGCGCGCCGCCGACCCGCTCCCCGCCTGCCCCAAGTGCGGCGGCCTGGCGCGCCCCAACATCCTGATGTTCGGCGACTGGGGCTGGGAGGACGAGCGCAACCGCCGCCAGAGTCGCAAGCTCCACGCCTGGCTGGCCAAGCTCGAGGGCAAGCGGGTCGTCGCCGTCGAGTGCGGCGCCGGCGGCGCGATCCCGACCGTGCGCCGCTTCTGCGAGCGCACCGCCGCGACCCAGGGCGGGACGCTGATCCGGATCAACCCGCGCGAGCCCGGCGTCCCGCGCGGCGGGATCGGCCTGAGCCTCGGCGCCCGCGAGGCGCTGGAGCGGATCGACGCTGCTCTGAGCCGCTAGCCGACTAGTCTAGAGTTTCGCGGTTCCGGGCGGGTTGCGCGCGGCGATTCACCGCGGAG